>NZ_JAQTYM010000050.1 GCF_028688295.1 Sulfuricurvum sp. | reverse complement strand
GGTTCACATTTGACCCCTTCGATCTCTTTTACGATAACTTCAGGACGTCCGATACCGAACTCGAAACCTTCACGACGCATGTTTTCTGCAAGAATCGTGATTTGAAGCTCACCACGACCGGAAACGATAAATTTACCTTCTCCAACCGTTTCGTAACGCATTGCTACGTTGGTGTTCATTTCAGAATCAAGACGCTCACGGATTTTGTTCGCGGTAACGTGTTTACCCTCTTGACCTGCAAGCGGAGAGTCATTAACCGAGAAAACAACGGTCAAGGTAGGCTCTTCGATGTGCATAGGGTCAAGTGGCATAGGATTTTGTGGATCACAGATAGTATCCCCAACATCTACCGTTTCAATACCGGCAACAGCAACGATATCACCCGCTTCTGCTTCTTGGATCTCCATACGGTTAAGACCCATGAATCCGATCAATTTAGAAATTTTACCTTTAACCATTTCACCATCGGCTTTTGCAAGGAGAATGTTATCCCCTTTTGCAATTTTACCGTTGAAGATACGAGCGATACCGATTTTACCAACATAATTATCGTAGTCCAATGTGAAAACTTGTAATTGTGTTGGGTTCTCAGGATCACCAGTAGGCTCAGGCACTTTTTCTAGGATAGTGTTGAACAAACAAGTGAAATCACCATCAGGGTCAGACATATTGAGTTTCGCCATACCATCACGAGCTGCTGCATAGATGATTGGGAAATCGAGTTGATCTTCCGTCGCGTCCATTGCTACGAAAAGGTCAAATACTTCGTCGACTACGCGCTCAGGATCAGCCGATGGTTTATCGATTTTGTTAATAACAACGATTGGCTTGAGTCCAAGAGCCAACATTTTTTTAACAACGAATTTCGTTTGAGGCATAACACCCTCATACGCATCAACAAGGATCAAAGCCCCGTCAACCATTTTCAATACGCGCTCAACTTCTCCACCGAAATCGGCGTGGCCCGGAGTGTCGAT
Source organism: Sulfuricurvum sp. (assembly GCF_028688295.1). Taxonomy (GTDB): domain Bacteria; phylum Campylobacterota; class Campylobacteria; order Campylobacterales; family Sulfurimonadaceae; genus Sulfuricurvum. The sequence continues at coordinate 16,495 of NZ_JAQTYM010000050.1, read as the reverse complement.
AACGTTAATTTTATGATCGCCAAAGCGAATCGCTGTATTTTTAGAAAGAATAGTAATCCCGCGCTCTTTTTCAAGGGCGTTAGAGTCCATAGCTCTTTCATTTACTTGCTCGTGGCTTCCATATGTACCAGATTGCTTAAGCAACCCGTCAACTAAAGTCGTTTTACCGTGGTCAACGTGTGCGATTACGGCGATGTTACGAATTTTTTGCATTGCTGTCCTTTAAAATGAGGGCAAAGATTTTCGCGGATTATATCTCACATAAGGTTAAGGAAATGTTAAGGCAAATACATATTGTTACCAATAGGTTACTTACGAGAATGGAATATTTTTTGCTTTACTGTATTACTTTAACCAAAAGAGCGTTCAATGTGCGCTCACACAAGGATCATCCATGATCATTCAAAGCAAAGAGACAAAATCTCAAGCATCACTTATCGATTTATTGGGCGGAAACAATAAAACGTCAAATACAAAATCGAATGATCTTTTTTCCAAGCTTTTGTCGACTTTTGGGAAACAAGCCACAGCTGATGAGGCAAAAGTGGTTAAATCGACTGATTTTAAAACGATCATCGACCCAAAAAATACTTCTCTCAAATCTACAGATACAAAAAATAGTGCGTTAAAAGAGCTTCAAGCGCTTTTAGGGGGCGAAGAGAAAGAATCTTCGCTTGTTTCAAAAGAGCTTTTAGGCGCTTTCACTGATGATCAGGTACGCACGCTGATCCATAAAGCAAAAGATTATCTTAAAAATGAGATCACGCAAAAAGCTCCTGAATACCAAAAAGATATTGCCGCCCTTCCAAAAACATTAATGGGATTAGTGCAGTTAGCTCAAAAACTGGGGCTAGAACCTGAATCTATCCATTTGTCCACCCTGATCACCGATCCGGAAGAGAAAGCATCATTCAGTACCGAATTGCTCTCAAAACCTCTTTTGGAAGCTAAAGTTTTGGCTTCACTACCTGCTACTGCTGCCGAAAAAACTCCTTTTGAAGCGATCACCCAGCTCTTGAGCGATATCAAAGGGAAAGAACAAAAAAGTACAAAAACAAGTTCCACGGAATCTACTCAAAAAGAGGGTGCAGAAAAATCGGAAACAGGATCACTTAAAGCATTGCTTCAAAGCGTTGATGCTCGTCCAAAAGAATCCGGCGCTGAGGCTACAGGGGTCTTGACTGAAACACTCAAACGTAATGATGAAAAAGTTCTATCGCTAGCAACACCGGAAAAAACAAAAGGTGAAACGCTTATAAGCCTTTTGCAGGGTAGCCAAGATAGCGCTGAGGGAGAAGGTGAAAAGAGTAACGTCCTAAAAGTTGAAACAGAGGGGAGCAAAAATCTTCAACCGCTTAAAGCTGATTCACTCGAAGTAAAATCCAAAGAAGCGCAACAAAGCATGCGACTTTTCGCGAGCGATCTAAAAGAGGCGGTTCAAGAGTACAAGCCCCCTTTCACCCGTCTCACGATGAAACTCAATCCTGAGAAACTGGGAGAGGTGGAAGTGACGTTGATTCAACGCGGCAACAACGTTCATGTCAATATTCAGTCTAATAACACAACCAGTGTCGCCTTCTTAGCGCACAATGCGACGGAACTTAAAGCTCAATTGGCAGCACAGGGGATCACTAATGCTACGATGAACTTTATGTCCGGCGGAGAGAATCAACAACAAAGCAATGCCCAACATCAACAGCACCAACAAGAGCAGCGCCAAAATGTGTTCAAATCGTACGAGTCGTTCGAAGAACTCACCCTGAATGAAGAGCAATTAAGTGCTCTTGAAATCATTATTCCGCATTACGCGTAACTAGAGGAGAATATTATGGCTATCGACGCATACGGCAACACATTAGGTGCTGCTTCAACAACAACTCAAACCAGTACAGTCAATCCTAACAGTGTATTAGGAAAAGACGATTTTCTAAAACTGTTGCTTTTGGAACTAAAATACCAAGATCCCACTGCTCCTATGGACAGTGAGAAAATTTTGTCCCAAACATCTCAACTCGCAGCACTTGAAGCTTCTGAAAATACCAATAAAGCACTTTCAGAGCTTGCCGCTTCATTGACCTCCTCATTGCAATACTCCGGTATCTCTGCAATCGGTAAAATTGCCGATACCGGAAGCAATGCCGTTGTTCTCGAAAAAGGGGGAAAAGTTGATTTCGAACTTTATTACCCGGATGATGTAACAACCGGAAATGTCAATATTCTCGACAATAACGGTAATGTTTTGCGAACAATGGCCATCGGTGCTACCGATGCCGGCATCGCCAAATATACCTGGGATGGAACCAACAATAACGGAGCCACTCTCGATGAGGGGATTTACTATGTCGAATCAACTTACACAAAAGCAGATGGGACATCCGCTACTGCACGCGTAGGGCTTTACCCGATTGAATCTATCAAGTTTGACAGCGGTAAAACCTATGCGAAACTTGGATCAAACTATGTTGATTTCAGTTCGATCAAAGAAGTGACAGGCCAATAACATGACACAAGGATATTATTCAGGCATTACCGGAATTCAAACCCATCAATATGGACTGGACGTTATTTCTGATAATCTTGCCAATGTCGGGACAACCGGTTATAAAGCAAGCACAACCGAATTTGCTGACCTTTTCAGCAAAGCAATCGGTAACAATACCCCTACCAGTAATGATATAGGATATGGGGTCAAGCTACAAGCCACCAGTTTTCAAATGCAGCAAGGCGCTCTTATGCCATCAGATCGGTTTAATGATTTGGCTTTAGAAGGAAATGGATGGTTTGGGGTTATGACAACCAATGACAAACACTATTACACTCGTGATGGAAGCTTTGCATTCGATACCTTCCAACAAGTTGCGGGAGACGTCAATTCAGCATCAGCGCGCCTTGTAACCGGCGATGGAATGTATGTTAAAGGGACCATGCTCACCAATTTTGCTTACAACAGTACATTTGATTACGGTGATTTTGATTCTAACGGTACTACCGGGGCCTATCTGATCACCAATCCAACCAATGAAGCGGAATTAACCGGAGCGAATGAACAAGGAATTTTGGAATTTCCTACTCGCTTAGCCTACCCCGTAGTTCCCACAACAGAAACCAGTTTTTTTGGAAATCTCGGTGTCCAAAATGAAACCCGAACCATTAGTTCCAACGTTATCAGTGCTGCAAATGATGTTAATCGTCTCAAACTTACCTTTAGTATGAGTGCTACACAGCCCGCGACAGGGGTTGCTTGGGATGTTGTTGCTACCGTTGTTTCTAATGATGGCAGTATCGTCTACGATACCAAAAACGGTCAAGCAGTTTTTGGTGAATCTGGAGCTCTTTCAAGTTTTGATATCACCTCCATGAACAATGATGGGACAGAAGTCTCCGTTGATTTAGGAACAGGATACAGTGGTGTCATCTCGATCGATGGTGTCGGTACTAGCGGCTCTTCTCGTTCCGATGGCGTATCCGGAGGAACTCTTACAAAATACGGCATTAACGCTAACGGTGTTATTATCGCCGATTTCTCCAACGGTCGTCAAAGTGCCATAGGGCGAATTGCGGTTTATCATTTTCAAAATGACCAAGGACTCAACCGTGAGGGGGGAACTTACTATCAAGAGAGTGCTGATAGCGGTAATCCCCTATTTTGGACCGATGCGAATGGTAATGCTATTAGCGGAGCGATCGTACGAAGCGGAAACCTCGAAGCTTCCAATGTCCGTACCGATGTAGGACTTACCGATATGATTATTATGCAGCGTGCGTACCAAGCCAATTCAAAAATCATTACCACGGTTGATGAGATGATCCAAAAAGCCCTCTCAATGAGACGCTAGTTTTGGACCACTTTTTGCTTTTAATTTTTACTTTGTCATAAAGGACATATTATGTTACGATCACTTTTCTCAGGTGTTACCGGATTGCAATCGCATCAAATCGCAATGGACGTTGAGTCTAACAATATTGCTAACGTTAACACGATCGGTTATAAATACTCTCGTGCCAACTTCTCGGATTTGTTAGCCCAAACCAACCAAATCGCGACAGCTCCCCAAGGGGAACTCGGTGGTAAAAACGCCGTACAGATCGGGTTAGGGTCATCTATCACTTCGGTCACTCGGATCCATTCACAAGGCTCCATTCAAAATACCGATAAAAATACCGACGTTGCTATCCAAGGTGATGGTTTCTTTATCGTCAGCTCTGATGGTGGAAATACCTACAAATATAGTCGCTCAGGGGATTTTAAATTCGATGGACAGGGAAATTTTGTCGATAACAACGGCTTTATTGTCCAAGGTTGGCTCCGGGATAAAGATACAGGACTAGTGGATTCGACCGCACCGATTGCCAATATCCAAATCCCGCCAGGACTTACTACTCCGGCAAATGCAAGTAGTGCAGTAGTTGTTAAGGCAAACTTGAGTTCTAGTGGAACTGTTACCCAATATAGCCCTACGTATATCATTGACAACACCGGCGCCGTAACTACCCCCGATGGAAGAACAGCCGTAGCAGAAGATTTGGGAGTTATGTTTGATGGTAGCGGAGATGCATTTCAATTAACTCCATCAACAACGGCAGACCCTTACATCGGGCAAGGTATTACTGTCTCGTTTAATGGAGGGGCAACATCTCAAAACTTTCGTTACACAAATGATGCAACATTAGCAGGAACAACAGATACGGCTACATCGCCTGAAACCTACTATTTTCAAACGACAGCCGATCTGCGCAGCGGGTTAGAAACATTTGCACAATCAACCTCTCCTGGATCTGAAGTTACCGTCAACAATCAAGGTAAATTTATTGTTGGGAACGCAGCTGGTACTGCACCATTAACCCTCGCAATTTCATCGATTGTTGATACCAATACGGTTGAAAACACACGATTTACTGCGAATTTTGCCACTATGGCAGGTGCACTTCCTATCGGTACATCCGTCAAACAATCTCAAGCAGTTAATGCGGCATCCCATTCAGCCAGTATTGATATTTATGATTCCCTCGGATCTAAACATACGGTTAAAATGGATTTTCGTAAACAATCTATCAATACAACGAATGGAATAACAGAATGGGGATACACGATTACTGTACCTCAACCAGGTTCAATCGGCGGAGTTACCCCTTATGAAAATATTTTAGAAGGTGGAATTATCCAATTTGGGAGTAATGGACAACTTGTAGGATACAACGTTCCAAGTATTGACTTTTCACCGAACAATGGTGCAGCACCAAACCAAGCCGTCAATCTTGATTTTGGATCAATCGGAGCATTCGACGGTATCACAAGTTTTGACAATCCATCAGCAACCAGCGGTATTTCCCAAGATGGTTTTCCAGGTGGAGATTTAGTCGGTATCCGAATCGACCAAAGCGGTACATTAGTCGGATCATTCTCAAATGGACGTTCGTTTGGTTTGGCACAAATCGGTATGGCTAAGTTTGCCAATAATGAAGGGTTAGTAAGCGATGGAGGTAATGTCTATCTCCAATCAGCGAACTCAGGTGATCCGATCATCGGTACGGCGGCAACGGCAGGACGCGGATTTATGCAAAGTTCGGCGCTCGAAGCATCGAACGTCGATTTATCTAAATCACTCACCAACCTTATCATCATCCAACGCGGTTACCAAGCTAATGGTAAAACGATTACCACTTCTGATACCCTCCTCGAAACCCTTATCGGGCTCAAACGTTAACACGCCTAGCGTGTTAGCCACACTTCATAAAATTTTTATTTTTTTGGATTTGTTTACTAGGAAGATAGGCAAGGCGAGTATGGAGTCTCGCCGATGCTTTGAAACTTAAGGAGTGAGTGATGAATGAAAAAAATCTCTATTGACTTGCTGCTGTCAATCGGGATAAAAGAATTATGAATCAAATTGGTAAACAAACAGTAATAACGTTATAATTTCGTTATGAGATGGCGAACCCTTAAAACTAAAAAACAATCTTATCCGCAAAACCAAAAACCAAAAACACTCTTTGCCCTTTTTTGGCCTCGTGCAGCAGGGTTTATCACCGATATTTTTATGATTGGCTTGCCGATCTCCCTCCTCACTATGGCGATCTTCGGATACGATCAGATGCACAGCGCCAGTGGTTTGGACGTATTAGTACATGATCCAAAAGCACAAACCAATCCGCCAAACCCTATCGCATCCATCACGCAAATAACCCTATTTCTCATCACTTACGTATGGCTTTGGCACACTAGTAGCCAAACACCGGGGAAAAAACTGGCCCGTATCCGTGTTGTGGACGTGAAAACCCTTCAAAATGCCTCTGTTTTAAAACTAACGGTACGTTTTATCGGTTACTTTATCTCCATCATCACTCTGGTTGGGTTTTTTATCGGGATATTTCGCAAAGATAAACGCGCACTTCACGATCTTCTCAGCGGCACTGCTGTCATCCGTGAAGCCTAACGTGTCCGTTTTATCCGTTTTAATAGCCTCTTTTTATTTTTTCTATTTTGCCCTCATTGGGGTACACATTATTTTCATCCCAAAAATACTATCACAGGTAGGATTTGAGCCTTCAGCCATTGGGGTTATCTTCGCTTCTGCACCGTTAGTCCGATTTGCTATCCCATTTTTATTTCTCAAAGGGTTTCGCCTTAGTCAAAAAACTTTTTTTACCGCACTTTCTCTTATGGCCTTTGGTGCCATCGGCTTTTATCCCGCACTAGAGCATTTTTGGCCTCTACTCGGTATGAATGTTCTCTTTGGGATTGGGATTGCATTGATTCTCCCTTATATCGAAGTGATCGCACTAGAGCACATCGGTAAAGAGCGGTATGGGAAAATACGCCTTTTTGGCTCAATCGGTTTTATTGCCATTGCCCTCATTCTCGTTAACTATCTCACCACCCCCTACATCGGGATAGGTTTTTTGATTGCCATGGCACTCTCGACCCTCATGTTTGGTGCATTGATCGGACTTAAAGAGGGGAATATTCCTTCTAATGAGTGCGGTGCTTCGGATGAAGCATGCCGTTTTTCAATCAAAAAGCATATTCCTCTCTGGATAGGCTTTTTTCTCATGCAGGTGAGTTTTGGGCCGTTTTACAACTTCTTCACCATCTATACCACCGATCACGGCGTTTCATTGGAAATGACCGTATGGCTATGGAGCTTTGGGGTGATTGCCGAAATCATGATGTTCTATTTTCAGGGTAAATTGCTAATGCGCAATCTCCATGCACTTTTATGGATAACCGCTTTTATAACGGCACTTCGTTGGCTTTTGGTCGCCATTTTTCCTAGCTCTTTAATGGTGCTCTTTGCTTCTCAAACACTTCATGCCTTTAGCTTTGCCCTTTTTCATACTGCCGCAATCAGCGTTTTATTCTCTCTCTACCACGCACGTCGCCTCTCTCAACAGTTTTTCTTTGGTATTTCGTACGGGTTAGGAGGCTTTGTAGGGGCATTAGGGGCGGGAATAGTATATCAGTATGCCCCGAGCTATCTGTTTGTTGCTGGAGCAGTTGCCGCACTCGGTGCAGCCGTAGCGTTTTGGATCAATAATAAACCCAAAAAGATGTTAGTAGTCGATAATCAATGATACTAAAAATGTTCGGTCAGTTCTAACTGATGGTGGTGGCGGTGTGTTAACGTAATCGATTTTATAACTCACCCCCATTGAGAGGGTTGAATTAATCTTATTTTCAATTGCCGTTTTACTATAAAAAAAGTTTTGCTGCGTGTCTTCGAGATTAATCCTGTACGTAGCCTCTTGGATAAATTTCAAATTCTCCTGAATTTGCCAATGATAGATCGCACCTAATTTACTCGAAAAATAGCTATCTCTCGGAAGGTATTCAGGCTTGTCTTCTCCATAGAGAATATTGGCTTGCACATCGAGGTTGTGAGCAGGAGAATCGATAACCTTTACCCCCATCCCCGGTCCGCTATAAAACTGATAATCAAATCCGCTAAATCGGTCCTCTTTATATCCTATCAAATAGTTCAGTGAGGTTCTCGGGCAAATTTGGTAATCGTAGTTGAACTCGCTCGACCATTTGTCTTTGGACGTCTTACCGCTATCGGTGGATTTATACATATTGGCATTCAATCGAAAAATATTTTTATCCCATTGCTTTTTTGCCGCTCCTTCAAACGCCAAGGAAGTCGTATTGGTATTACCCTTGGTATTGATATAGGAAAATTCACTGTGGGTGATAATCGGTGTCTCTTCTGCCATAGCTACTAGCGTTATAAAGGAAAGTGCTAGCCCTTTTCGAATCATAATTCCCCTTTTTTAACGTGCAAATCCATTTGTGGAAACGGAACAGTGATATGGTGCTTATCAAACTCAAGCTTGACCGCTTCGGTAATCTCAAATGAGACATCCCAATAATCTTCCACTGCTACCCACGGTCGTACGATCAACTGTACCCCATCACGTTCCAATGCCCCGACTGCTACCATAGGTACAGGCTCTTTAAGGACTTTTTCATGCGATTGAAGTACATTAAAAACGACTTCTTTTGCCAATCTCAAATCATCTTTATAATCGATTTGAAACGTCATATCGATACGGCGTGTATGATTGCCCGTATAGTTGATAATATTACCGGCGATCAATGCACCATTAGGGATGATGATTGAACGATTATCGGCGGTAGTGAGGGTTGTCGAAAAAAGGTTAATCGATTTAACATTTCCCATAACTCCCGAGGCCTCGATAAAATCCCCCACCTTAAATGGTCGAAAAAAGATAATTAATACAGCCGCACCGACATTCGCAAGGGTATCTTTAAGTGCCAATCCGATTGCAAGCCCTGCCGCACCGAAAACAGCCATAAACGAGGTGGTTTCCACGCCGATATTGCTAATCGCGGCCACCACAATCATGATAATCAAAACAACATAAAGCGCATTGCTCGCAAACGAAATCAATGTCGGATCAACGCGTGCACGCTCCATGCCCCGTCGCATCAATGCGATAATTTTATGGGCTATCCATTTCCCGACCAGAAAGATGGCAAGTGCCCCGAGGATTTTAAGTCCATACTCTGTCGCATACCCCAGTGCTATATCACTATAATCCGCCATTTTGTTTTCGACATGTTCGATTTTTGATAACATTAGCGCCCTTGATTATCGATATTCAACGATCTGTTTTAGATCAAGCCGTTTTTGCTCACTTTGCTCTTTTACACGATATCCAAAAGCACACATAACTGCAACACTGTGTCCGTATTCAAGATCCAAAATCGCTTCAACCGACTCTTTATCAAACCCTTCAATAGGACAACTATCGATTTTAAGTGTCGCTGCATAAGTCATCATGTTTGCCAAGGCTATATAACACTGTTTAGCCGTCCAGTTTTCCAACAATACCTCATCACACTCAATTGGCTCTAAATAGTTTTTGTAGACACCCATATACATATCGACCGCTTCAACTGGTAGTCCTCGACGTTCAAACATTTTCCGCACATACGGAGTGTCACTGCGAACCGTATCATTATCGGTCGTAAAGATCACGAGTTCTGAACAATCGGTAATTTGGCTTTGATTCCAGCAGGCACTTTTGAGTGCTTTGCGTAGAGCCGGTTTACGAACGACAATCATTCTCCACGGTTCCATTCCAAAGGAAGATGGGGAGGTTCGCGCTACCTCCAACAGTGAGTCAAACTCCGATTCAGGGATTTGTTTCTCGCTATCAAACACTTTACACGCATGACGAAATGCCATCGCTTCTGTAAATTCAGACATAGTATATTCCTTTAGGTACATTTGCATTCCCTGAGCTCAAGCTTCAGGATGACATAATGATGTTTTTCTTCTATTAATTCTACAATTTTACCGTAGAGTTCTTTATGAGGAGTAATAAGATTCGCAAGTAGGGAAGAATATTTGAGATAGGTCTGCCAAGCTTTTTCGGAAGGCTCTATACGATTTCGTTTTATCAGTTCAAAACAAACCGCAGCGTTAATAAACCCTTTCCATAATTTTACCTCATTGTCGTCCTCAAAGCGACGCAAAAACCATAAATGCTCCAAATCCTCATGCGCGTCATAATAACGCTCCTCTTCGAGGGATCGGACAAACGCCTCACACGCTTTTGTTATACCCTCAGATTCTTGCGCCAATAGCCACGTCCTCCTCGCAAACTGATACACACATGGTTTGGAAATTTGGATCGAAATTCCCCTAAACGCTCTTTAGAGCTTTTACCTGTGTCGCAATAAAAGACAAACACACTCCCCTTTGGTTCCGCTTTTAAAAGTGGCGGCGCATAGAGAGTTGTTTCGGTTCCATCGATAGGGTTTAAAATCGTATCGATCAGGAGTACTTTCACGCCGTCCGATTCAAGCTCTTTTTTGTTACGTAAAAATTCTTCCTGCGTCCATTCATCGACGTTAAGATCGACCATCAGTTTTTCCCGTATATTATTTTATGAGAGTTTATCAAACCAATAAATGCTTTAGCCTTAGGATTTTAGGCTACACTTACACTATGGCAAAGAAAAAGAAAAAAATGATAAAACTCAACCAATCCATTCGCCATTTTTTCGGCGATGAGGGATTTGATGAGGGTATTGAACGAGTCCCTACCGAGGTACTTATCGCCCTCGCCCATACACTGGGGATATTTGAGGGTTCAACCGATAAAACTTCCTTGATTAGAACATTCCGCCGTTTGTGGTCGGAGGGAGAAACTGACAACCGCGAAATGATCGTTGCGTTTTTCAAACATGAGGGGAAAATATATCCCAACCCGAAACCCAAAGAGAAGCCGCACGAACGTGAAGAGAAGATTGATGAACTCTTAGAGGCTTTTGAGATTAGCGATGCGGAACGACGTGATCTTCATGCGGCGTTTATCGACATCCGTACCCGTAAAATCACCCCCGATAAAATCGCGTCCAAACTCGAGCACATCCGTTATACTCGAAAACGTGAGACCCTCGAAAAAGCTCTGGAGGGGAAATTCAACTATGATGATACGCTGGAATATTACGCTCCGATCACCTATCGTATCGATACGGAGAGCTTTACCAAAATCCATGTCCTCAAAACCCCGCCGCTAAATGAAAAACGGCTCCACGAAGAGACTTTAGAGGTGTTAGTCCCTGAAATCGGTGAGCTTAAAAATGCACTAACACACCAAAAACAAGAGCAAACCAACCTGTTTTTATCCTCTCTCAATCTCACCAATCATCGTTATCTAAATCGTGAGCAGATCATCGCTTCGCTTAAAAGCGCACCCCCATCGACTCAAACCTACGGATCACTTAACATCGATGTTTTACGCGACGTTTTGGTACATCATTTAAATACTCCGCTCATTTCAGTAGGCACCGATGATTTGATCATCGAGATTGAGAAACAGCTTATCCTTCCTCGCCGCGAGGAGCCGCTCGAATATACCCTCTCACTCCATTTGGATGCGCACGAGCTGAGCCGACAAATTTGGAATGAAGAGGAGCTAACTATCTCTACGATGGTGGAAGAGCAAAGCATCCACGAAGAGCGCGCATTTTTGGGTGAGTTAGAGCATTTGGTGAATGAATGCCGTGAACGTTCCAAACTTTTGGACATGGACGAAGATTCACTTTATGCTATCGTCTATGAGCTACTCTTACCGTATCTCACCCTGACTCCTCATATCAGTTCCAAAACGTCACGACGTGTACTGTTTTCCTACGATCAGCGGATTGCAGGGGAACTCCTCAAACGTCAGCGCCAAGCATTGTTAGCGCGAACGGTGCGCGATTTCAAAAACCTCTTCCCGCTCGCCCGATCCCTCCGCCGCCGTCTGATCTTTCACACGGGTCCCACTAACAGCGGTAAAACCTATACGGCGTTTCAACACCTCAAAAAGGCGGGGACAGGATACTATCTCGCGCCGTTACGTTTGTTAGCGTTAGAGGGGTATGAGAACCTCCGGGATGATGGGGTTAGTGCGTCACTGATCACCGGAGAAGAACAGCTTCTCGACGAAGATGCCACTCATATCAGCTCCACCATCGAGATGCTCAGCTTCGAAGTTGAAGTGGACTGCTGTGTCATCGATGAGGTGCAGATGATCGATGATCGTGATCGAGGATGGGCGTGGGCGAATGCCATCATCGGTGCTCCTGCAAAAACCGTTATTATGACGGGCTCACCCAATGCCCGCGAGGCGGTTATTGCGTTAGCTGAATATTTGGGCGAGCCTTTGGAGGTTGTCGAGTTTGAGCGTAAAAATCCTCTCGAACTTCTCAAAACAGCTACTCCGATTGACGCAATTGAGCCTAAAACCGCTGTTATTGCTTTTACCCGCAACAATGCTTTACGGCTTAAACAACAGCTCTCTAAAACGTATCGAACGAGTGTTATTTACGGGAACCTCAGCCCCGAAGTTCGCCGTGAAGAGGCACGCCGTTTCCGCGAAGGGGAGACCGATATCCTCGTCGCCACTGACGCAATCAGCATGGGGTTGAATCTCCCGATCAAAACATTGCTCTTTTCCAAAGCGGACAAATTCGACGGTCAAAACCAGCGTAACCTCACTGCTACAGAAGTACGGCAGATTTCGGGACGGGCGGGACGTTATGGGTTAAGTGAAAAAGGGTACGTCGGGGCGCTCACGGGAGATGTTCTCAAAACCGTTACTAGCCTCTTTACCAAAAATATCGAACCTATAACACTGCCGTTTAATGTTATGGCGAATTTTGATCACATCATGCTCGTTTCCAATATTTTGGAGGAGAAATCGCTCTCCGCTATCGTCGATTTTTTCGTCGAAAACATGAAGTTTGAAGGCCCTTTCCGTGCGGCTAATCTCGAATCGATGCAGGAAGCCTCTGCTATTATCGACCGTTACGATCTCGATATGCGCACCAAATACACTCTCGCTACCGCACCGCTTTCCACCTCATCACCCCTCGTGATGGCATCATTCGAGCGTTATGTGAGGGCATTGGAGCAGAAAAAGCCGATAGCCTATATCCCGCCGCAACGTTTGGGGAACTATGCGTTATCGATGGAAGAGCTCCAAGAGGCGGAAGATCGGATCAAAGAGATCAGCCTCTATCTGTGGCTCTCGTATCGAATGTCGGAGTTTTTCGTGGATGCGGAAAAAGCACGACTGTTTCGTGGCGAACTGAACCGTTTTATCGAAAATTCCCTCCAACAAAGCCACTTCGTCCCTCGATGTAAAACGTGCGGAAAGCCGTTAGCGCCAAACGCGGAGTTTGCGATCTGTCAGGGGTGTTTTAACAACCTAAACCGAGCCAAAGGACGGCAAGCTCCCCCTCCTACTAAATTTCAGCCGAAAGAAGGGAGCCGACGAAGCAGACGTTAAAACTCTTCATGACGTTGCATTTTGATAAAATCATCGACGATCGACATATCCAAATGGTTTTTCATTGTCTCTTTTATAAGATGTAACGCATCATAAGAACTTAACCGATCTTTGTACGAACGTTTGGTTGAGAGTGCATCAAATACATCACATATACCTATAATACGGGCAAAAAGGGTGATCTGCTCCCCATGAAGTCCATCTGGGTATCCACTTCCGTCGAGCTTTTCATGATGATGACGTATCCCATCCAATACCCTGCGATCACTAATCCCTAATTTCACGGCAATAGCATAACCATAAGAAGGATGATGCTTCATCTTCTCATACTCATCGTATGTCAAACGACCGTTTTTATTAGTAATAGCATGATCCACTTTGCTTTTCCCTAAATCATGTAATAGTGCCGACATCCCCAACTCTTCGAGAACATCAGCTTTTAATCTCAAATACGATCCTAAACTCAGCGCATAAACACATACATTGATCGAATGGGTATGGGTATAATAATCATAAGCGGTGATTTTAATCAATGATTCAATCGCATGAGCATCGCTGAAAATCGTATTGACAAACGTATTGACCACCTTTTTCGATTTTGGGACATTTTCTAATTCCTCAGGATTCGAGAACATTTCATCCAAAATCACGGATGCCTGCCGATAGATAACCGCCGCTTTTTTGGTAATCGCTATTTTTGTATTTTGGGCAACTGCCTGAATAATTTGATCGATAAATAGATTGTAAATCGGCAAGTCTTCTTCCCTAATATAGAGATGCCGAACTTGTTCTATCCGTTCTTTGATTGGAGGAGTGATAGGGTGATTTTTTTCTAAAAGAAGTTCTTTGTCATTTCGAAATCCAATGCCTATGAAAAGATCGCACTCCAACATATCACCGATATCAAGAATCCATTTTTCAATCGCAGTATAATTTTGGGAGTCGGTTTCAGTAATAACGTTCTGAATCCGTATCCGTTTCATTTTATCTCATTTAAGAAGATCAGCATAATCATAGCGAGAAGGGTTTAGACATATCTTCTCATCCCGAAGAACCAAACGCTCATCACTATTTTCTACTGCCAGTTCAAAACGATTTTTGATTTTCTTCTTCTCTTTATCTTTTATCCGTTTTAACTTTAAAAAAGATTTGAGGGAAACCCATTCATCAATTTCACTCTCAACGACATCTGCATTTATTGCATCCACCTCTTGCATCACTGCTTCTTCATTCGCGTGAGAGAGAAACTTTGTGGCAACCACATGTAAAATACTTCTCAACTGAGCATCTCGTTCTTTGTAGATTTGCTCAACTTTTACCCGCTCATCAATCAGCATCTGTTCTCGCTGATCACGAAGTCTCGTCGTCTCTTTTTCGAGAACATCTACTTTTTCACGAAGCCGCTCATTTTCTTTCTCGATGTATTGCGTATAACGGCTATCACTCACAACGTTAGCCGATACGTTAGATTTAGCTGATTCTACTGCAACGTATTTGACTCCATTCTCCACGATGCAATCTAAACTCCCGCGACGAATACGGTTATGTATCGCCTCTTTGGAAACATTAAAATATTCCGCTGCATCGGCTATTGTCATCTTTTTCATTTTTGTCCTTGTTTATGTAACATTCGGATAAACGCATCCACTATACTCATATCCAAATGCCCAATCATTTGCTGTTTCATTAGCAGTAACGATTCAAAAGAGCTCATCGGATCTTTATAAGAGCGCTTGGTCGAGAGGGCATCAAACACGTCGCAAACACCAATAATACGAGCGAATTGACTGATCTGATCTCCGCTCAAGTTATCAGGGTATCCGCCTCCCACAATCTTTTCGTGATGATGTCGAATACCGGTTAAAATCCGCTCATCATTGATATTCAACTTTAATGCGATATCATGCCCGAGGGCAGGATGGTGTTTCATCTGGGCAAACTCTTCATCGGTTAACTTACCATTTTTGTTGATAATCTCATAATCGATCTTACTTTTCCCCAAATCATGCAAGATTGCCGCCATCCCCAACACTTCCAGATCTTTCCCCTTGATCCCTAGATATGAACCAAGACTGAGGGTATAGATACTCACGTTAATCGAATGAGTGTGGGTATAGTAATCGTGTGCGGTTATTCTCATCAGCGACTCAACGGCACACTTATCGTGCAAAATAATTTCGATAAAATTATTGACTATCGGTTGAGCATTTTTAACATTTTCAAGGGATTCAGGATTTTTAAACATCGCATCCATCGATTCGGATGCTTTTTCGTAGACCAAACGGGCTTTTTGTTCGGTAGGTATATCGTTGCTACGAGCGATACTTTGCAGGTGTTTTTCAACGTATGCTTTGTATTTGTCTTCATCTTCTTCAGAGACGTAAACCGACTCAATTTCACGAAGTTTGACTTTTGCATCGCCGTCCACAGCAGTATCACTTTGTAGAAAAAGGCTCATAGCACTTTTGGTTTCGTTACTCATAAAAAGGTTAAAGTCAATCTGTGAGCCCTCAGTTATGAGCCGTTTATCGATCGCTTTATACCGTTTTTTATTCATTAAAAACTCTTAACGAAAATTATCAAAGACGAGAGGGGCTTCCCACTCCATCGACTTGATATGCGCCATTATTTTTTGGAGTTCATCGATTTGTTTTGATTTTATCCGAATCGAATCCCCCTCTATCACAGCTGATGCTTTGGTTTTAAGATTTTTAATCTCTGCAACAATTTTTTTTGCCTCTTTAGACTCAATACTATCAACAATTTTATAGGTGGCCTTACGCGCTCCACCACTTGCATCTTCGGTTTTGAGCTCTTCAAGAGCTTTAGAGGAAAGTCCTCGTTTAATCAGCTTGCCGATTACAATGTCTTTCAGCGCATCGAGTTTACTGTCACTGGATGCTAACAAAATAAGCTGTTTCTCTTTTTCACGGTAGTTGATTTCATACGTAACCCCTTTAAAATCATAACGTCCTGCTGATTCTTTTTCAGATTGTGCGATAGCGTCTTTAAAGGCTTGAAGATCAATTTTTGCAGAGATATCGAGAGAGTGTTCTGATGCCATGTGAATGTCCTAACTGTTTTATAACAATTAGTATAACACATTAAAAGTCCCATCCCCCTAAATCAAAACCTCCCCCAAAATTCATCGTCGGATCGGGATAACCTAACATGCCGCTTTTAGTTCG
>NZ_JAQTYM010000049.1 GCF_028688295.1 Sulfuricurvum sp. | reverse complement strand
CTATTATTAATAAGTATTGCCACAGTAGCTGAACTAAGCGCATCAAGTATAGATGAGGCATTTGTAACAGGAAAAGTGAGTGGACAAATTAGAGCAGCGTATTCCTCAATCAAATATGATGCTGCTGGCAACGACTATGGAACATCACTCGGAGGCATTATGAAATACCAAACGGCTGATTGGTATGGAGTGAAACTGGGAATAGCAGCGTACGTATCTCAAAAAATTCACGTAGCATCGGGTGATGCAGATAAAAATGAGCTTAATAATGATCTTTTCGATATTAATGGAAAATCATATGTATATATCGGTGAAGCGTATCTAGATTACACGATGGGAGATTTGAATCTCAAAGTGGGACGTCAACTCCTCGATACTCCGTTTGCCGATACCGATGATATCCGTATGCACCCTAATACATTTGAAGCGGCGATTGCTACTTATACAGGATTTGAGGGGACAACGCTTGTCGGTGGCTATGTGACCCGTTGGGCAGGATATGATTCAGAAGATACCGTCTCTAAAGATAAATACAAAAAACTCAGTGGTGATCAGAAGAACGGCGTCGCTGTTGTCGGAATTCTAAATGAAAGTATTGATAACCTTGCCCTGCAAGGGTGGTACTATAACATTGACGATCTATCTAATGCTATTTATGCCGATGCGACCTACCGTGTCCCTTTTTCTGAAATAATGGCATTAGAACTCAGTACTCAATACGCTAACTTTAGCGAAGAAAAAGCTAGCGGTGTGGATGGAAAGGTGTATGGATTCGGTGTGGTATTTAACATTGCGGCATTGACTCTCGGCGCAGCGTACAATAAAGCTTCAAACGATGATGGAAAAGCAGTTTCTAACGGCTTTGGCGGCGGACCGTATATGACTTCTATGGAAGAGATGACGATTGAGGGGATGAACGATGTTAAAGCCTATCAGCTCAGCGCAGAACTCGATATGGCCAATGCAGGTTTAGAAGGAGTGACCCTTACGGCTCTTTATGGTAACTTTAAAAGCGATACCGACGGAACCAAAGTAACCGAAACCGATCTTATCGCCTCTATGGAACTGAGTGAAGCAATTACCGGTGATATCAGCTATGCGATGATCGATGATAAAAACAACAACTTTGATAGTGGAAATGATTCCGGGTATGACCGCTTTCTTGTCCGTTTGAACTATAACTTCTAATTCTTTCGATAGATCAGCCCATGTGGCTGATAAATATAATCTATTTAATATTTCAAAACGAAAATCGGTTCTCTTTAAAAAGCGTGATACAAGCATCTACTACTTGTGGATTCAATTTTGTTCCCCTCTCTTTTCGAATCTCTTCCAATGCAGCATCAACCCCCAATGCGGCGCGGTAAGGTCGATGTGATGCCATCGATTCAACGATATCCGCGACACTGAGTATTTGTGCTTCCAGCAATATCTCATCCCCTTTGATTCCAAGCGGATATCCCGAACCATCCAACTTTTCATGATGTTGTCGGATCATTTGAGCGATCGGCCATGGGAATTCAATATCTTTAAGTAACTCATAACCTGCTTCAGGATGGGTTTGTATCATTTTAAATTCGAGTTCACTTAATCGCGTTGGTTTAACAAGAATTTCCGCAGGGATCTGAATTTTACCAAGGTCATGAATCTCTGCCGCCAACTGTAATCCCTCTATTTGATCCTCACTGATTCCTAATTCTTTAGCAATCGCACACGCCAGCAATGCCACCCGTTTTTCATGCCCTGCCGTGTAGGGATCACGCATTTCAACAATACCCGAAATTGTTCCAATTATCCCTAAAAGTGTGGTGTGAAGTCTCTCTTCTGATTGTTTTCGTTCTGTGATATCACGCACAGCTGCTTGTATGAAAGGTGTTGTTCCTCCGTTTTTCATACGTGTTAATAATACATCGGCGTCAAAAATTTCTCCACTTCTGCGGTGATGCCTCCACTCAAAAAAGTTGCTTCCATCACGTAGTGTAATCGCCATCATCTCTTGCGCTTTTTCATCAGAACGTCGCCCATCTGGCTGAAAAGGAGGAGAAACAGTTGCAGGTCCCATTGCTAAAAACTCCGCTTCCGAGTCTACTCCAAAGAGTTGAAGTGTCGCCTGATTGGCTCTCGTAAATTTTCCATCTACAGGTGAAAATGTCATTAACGCTTCTTGGGAGCTCTCAAAGAGGTTCTGATATTTCATGAGATTACGTTGGGACTCTATTTCGGAACGTTTCAGTTCTGTTATATCTTGCATTACCCCTTGAACCTTAATAACTTTCCCATTTTGTATCACTGGTTCACCTACCGTCCTCACCCACTTATGAACTCCTACTGCACTGATGATTTCCAGTTGTAAATCATACGGTTTGCCCTGCGCAATCGCTTCTTGAACCGCTTTTTCGATGATAGGTCGAGATTGTGGTGTATAAAAGTCAAGACCTTCATTGACATCTATAGGTGTCTCTGAGGGAAGATCGTGAATTCGGATCAGCTCTTCAGTCCAATCCCCCTTCATCGTTTCAACATCGAAACTCCATCCTCCGATTTTCGCAATTCGATTGGTAGAATTCAATAGCTGTTCATGTGCTTGTTTGCGATATTTCCCCAGTTTCACTGCACCATCGACACGTGCGATCAGTTCACCGCTGTGAAACGGTTTGGAGAGATAGTCATCCGCTCCTGATGTCAATCCTTCGGCTTTGTCTGCTTCTCCTGCACGTGCTGAGATCAAAATGATCGGAAGTGAATAGGTGTATTCAGCGGAACGGATTTTTTTCAAAAACTCGAATCCATTGAGGCGCGGCATCATGACATCGCTCAAAACGAGATCAGGGAGATTTTTTTGACACATCTCCCACGCGTCTTCCCCATCCACCGCTAACGATACACTATACCCTGCATCTTCGAGTAACCGCTTGATAAACTCTCTCATATCAGGATTATCATCGGCAACGAGGATATGCCCTTTGGCTTGAGCTATCGGATGCGTGAGAACCTCTTTTTGCTTTGGTGTACTCCACTGTGACACTTCTGCCAAATGGGCTTTTAGATCATGGGGCTCTTTTTCATCGTGTTTTGTTGTAACACGTTTGGGTTCAGAGGATGTGTGTTTAACTCCTAATGGTATATAAACACTAAATGTTGTCCCCTCACCTTCGGTACTTGTAACATCGATACGTCCGCCCTGAAGTTTCACCAGCTCTTGGACGAGAGAAAGACCGATACCCGTCCCCTCATACGTACGGCCTTGGGCATTTTCAACCCGATAAAACCGATCAAATAATTTCGGTAAAGCCTCTGATGGGATACCGATACCGGTATCTTGTACCCTCAAAACTGCATTCCCTTTCTCTGCACGGGTCGATACGGTAATGGAGCCGTGATGGGTAAATTTAAACGCATTGGAGAGGAGATTCAGTACGATTTTCTCCCACATATCGTGATCGACCTCTACCGATTCACCCATGGGCGGACAATCAACGATCAACTTCACTGCGGCAAGTTCTGATGCAGATGAAAAGTTGCTCGCCAACTCGGCTGTCAAAGCCGAAAGATCGGTCGCCTCATACGATGCCCTTACCCTGCCCGCTTCGATACGGGAAAAATCGAGCAGTGTATTGACCAGTTTCAACAGCCGCAAGAGATTTCGATGCGCAATTTCGAGATTGGAGGCAACACGTTCATCGGAAATATTGTGACGATTTGACAATAACTCTTCGATAGGGGCTAGCATTAGGGTTAGCGGAGTGCGAAATTCATGGGATATATTGGAGAAAAACTCGGTTTTAAGGCGATCTAATTCTTTTAGCTTGTCATTTAAAACAGCGAGTTCTTTTTCACGTGCTTTGATAATGCGGTTGGCTTCTTTAACTTCATTTGCCCGCTTTAATACCTCTGCTTCCAAACGAATCTTTTGGTTTTCATCGCTTTGTGTAGCATCCTGCTTCGATTCTTTGAAAAGGATAAAATCGGTTACATCTTCAACATTATGGATGATGAATCTAACTTTTCCATCTTCTCCAAATATCGGTGCATTGACAGGACTCCAATATTTGACTTCAAACCGATCCGTGCCGTCACGAAGAGGAATATCATACTTTTGAACTCCCATAATATCGGTTTTTCCATACCGAACAACACTGTCTAAAGAGATATGAAGATCGCTTACTCCACTGACCGATTCGTCTTTGGGATTATCAGGAAACACTTCGAAAAGAGGCTTTCCTATAACATTTTCACGAATAATTCCTGTTGCATTGAGATAATAGTCATTAACTGCAATAATCGTATAGAACTCGTCTGCTTGCAAAATCAGATAAGGATGGGGAGTCGATTCAAAAAGTTGTTTGAAAAAGAAATTTGATTGATGCATCTTAAATTCCATCTAAGGAGATAAAAAACGATTATACAATCAAATATTAAATCTCATCTTTTGTCACATTATTATACATCAGACCTATGTGGCTAGTAATAAATCCCTTTTGCTGATAAAAATCGATCGCTTTGGTATTACGTAGATCGACACCCAGTGCCAACCTGCCCCATCCTCTACTATTTGCTTCTTCGATCGCGGCATCTAACAGTTTGCTTCCTATCCCTGAACCTCGATACTCTTGTGTAACAATCACATCTTCGATAGTACCGACATACGTTCCCGTCGCTGTTGAGATCACTCTTTGAAGGGTTATCATGCCGACGACACCCTCTGGTATTTCAGCTACCAGCACGATGCTATGAGAATCTTGGAGGAGGAGTTCCAACCCGTGAAATTGAATCTGCTCATCAATCGTAAAATCATCTTCGATCGTAAAAAGCTCCCCTAGAAGAGCTACCATGACTGGTATATCCTCACTAAAAGCTAAGCGAATGGTTAGATTATCGTCCATTTTTCATCCGTTCTAATATTTCACCCAGTTTGTCATGACGCAACTGGATTAGACGCTCAATCTCATCATAATCAAAATTACCGAAATACGCCATGTCAAAAACTCTGAGAAGGGCTGCACGACAGCAGCTCTTATCACACTCAGTAACAAGCTTTTTCGCTTTTTTATACGGGAGTGAGGTCTCTTGGAAAATTTTGATCGCATCGGCAACGTTCTTACAGCCGCATTCACAAATTTCCAGAGCGAGGATTTCTTCTTTCGTTGCCATAATTCACCCCTTAAAGGGAGTGCTCTGCTTTGTAGTTATTTGCTTTTTCAACTGCATCATAAAGTTTTGCAGCCAACTCCGGCATTTTTACATGGTTCGTCCAAACGGTGTCTTCAACAATATCGTGAATCTCTGATGCGATTTCTACCGCTAAACGTTTGAGTTTTGCCAACTCTTTTTTATGATCTTGTTCCGTCATTTCCGACATAGTTAATCCTTTTTAAATTAAACAATGCATTTTTTATTCGTAATTTAATTCTACACTATTTTAGACTATCCATTGATGCTAGTAGTTCTTCCATTTTATCGTCGACACTTCCCACATATTTTGTTAAATCCATCATCTCATCCATATTTTTGTTGAGTGATTCACTATTATCAGTTATAGCTTGAATAAGAATATTAATCGTAGCAGATGTCTCTGCAAGGCTTTTTTGGGTGCGTTCCGCTAGTTTACGTACTTCATCAGCAACAACAGCAAACCCTCGGCCATGATCACCTGCACGTGCAGCTTCGATAGCAGCATTGAGCGCTAGTAAATTGGTTTGATCAGCAATATCACCTATCGTAATTAAAATCTGTTTTGTCTCTTGAGCGTTGCCGGCCAAAGATTGGAGATTGATCGATAAGTCGTGCTCTTTGTTCGCAACCCTTTGAATTCTTTCTACTGTTGTATTAATCATCCCGTTAAGCTCTACAAATTGGTTGCCTCTTAGATTTTCAATAGTTTCTTTGAGCAGTTGTGTGTTATTGTTCAAGATCGCTTTTGCATCATTATTTTGTTGCTCCATTGATTGAAGGGCAAGCGCTAGATCGTTGATTTTTGCCAAAACTTGCGCCATTTTACCTTCGACAGAGATCTTAGCACGCATGGTGAATTCACCTTTGCTGAGTGATTCCAATACGCTTATCGCTTGATCAAGATTATCCTCTGTTGCATCAAGCATTGCATTCATTGTTTTTCTTAGCAAATGGACATGAGGAGTTTTACTATCACTCGCTACTCGGCACATGTAGTGTCCACGACGCACTTTGTCTGCTAGAAGCACCATCTCTCCTGCGACTTTTGTATCTTGTTCTAAGATCGCTTCGTGTATAGAAGCCAAACGGTTCATTTTTTCTTCTATACTGCCATGTTGAGCTGGTACTTGGAGAATCTGATTGCGTTTGAATTGAATGAGCTCTTCAAAATTTCCTAGCTGATCTAAAAGACTGTTCGATCCTGATGAAGTAGCAATACTTACCCAAATAGCAGTAAGAGCAAGAACAAAAATAGAACCTCCACTCACCCATACAGAATTAAGTGTGATGGCTAGAAGCAAGCTTACGAGGCCAACGATTGATAAAATGACGATTTTTGTTCTGTTTTGCATATTGATTATCCTTTTATATGTTAGCGCATGGTTCGATAGAGATCTTCAGCTGCTTTGATCTCAGCGCTCGAAGCTTTACGCCGACACGACATGTAACCATTCTCAGCTTCTCCACAAGAAATACTCGGATAAACAGTTGCAAAAACCCAATAAAAACCGCCACTTTTTGTACTGTTTTTAACGTATCCTTTCCAGATTTTCCCACCTTTAACCGTGTCCCACAAATCTTTAAATGCCGCTTTTGGCATATCAGGATGACGGACGATGCTGTGGGCTTTTCCAATTAATTCTTCGAGTGTGTAGCCGGCAACTTTACAAAAGTCTTCGTTGGCAAAAAGTATTTTTCCTTTTGAATCGGTTTGTGATACCAAAAAATCAGTATCTTTTAATACATGCTCCATTTTTTCCCCATTAAGATTTATATGAATATACTGATCATACAATTGATTTTTTATCTTATCTTAATGAGGTTATTTTTGGGTTATTTTATAAGAACTGATGATGAAGATTTATTTTGTATCCTAGATTTTTAACTGTAATTACAGATTCATTTCCAATTTTATCACGAAGTTTTTTTAGAAGTGTTTTAACACTACTTTCAGCTACAAGTTCACCATTCCATAGCGCATATTCAATTTCTAGCTTACTTAAAATCGATTGTCGATTGTGGATAAGAAAAGAGAGCAATTCAAACTCTTTTTTGGTTAATAATATGATAGTATTTTCTTTTTTTAGCGTTTTATTATCAATATCTACAATCACACCATTGATCAGTTCTACCAGATTCTTTTTGCTGTTTTGAGCTGTAACTATTTGTCTTTTTTGTTGAACTACTTTTAATGAGAGTTCTAGGATTTTTGAAATCTGTATAGGCTTGATCAAATATTCGGTGATGTTAAGTGGAATCACTTTGAGAAGGGTTTGTGAATCTTGATATGCAGACATAAAAATCACCGGTAAATCAGGATGTGATTCTCTTATTTTTTTGATAAAATCAGCCCCATCTTGATAAGGCATGCGCATATCGCTTACAATGAGATCAATGGAGTTTTCTAAACTTTTTCTATAGGCTTCGTACCCATCTGTTGCAGTAATGACGTTCTTAAAATACCGTTTTAGCGTATTAAAGAGAGAATTTAGTGCCACTTGATCATCTTCAGCAATCAATACAGTGTAATTTTTTAAATTACAATAGGTTTCCTCTGATAACACTGTTAACCTTTTACATGGATTATTCATGTCATTATATCAATATCAGTATATTTTAGAATTGCCTATTTATCCTATGTGGTAACACCATTCTAAAAGTACTATATCCCTTTGAATGATCATATTGATAAAAAAGGCTTCCTTCGAGATACTGTTCACATAAGATTTTAGCAATGTATAGTCCCAGACCAGTACCTAGCTCTTTGGTCGTAAAATAAGGTTCAAAAATACGATCAACAACTTCAGCCTTTATCCCTCCTGCATGGTCACTTACATCAATACGAAATATATGATCAAATGCAACTACGCTTACAAAGATTGTTCGTTCCGAGGGGGGACATTTCGCCTGAATTATTGCATCTTTAGCATTGGCGATTAGATTGAGAAGAATTTGTTTAATTTCAGCAGAGTAACTAATCAGAACAAAAGGGTAATCTGTAGTTAGCTTACTCATGTGATTTTTGAAATCAACTTTCAAGATTATGCCGTACGCTGTGAACTGTGCCTGATAGAGTTGTCGGATATCTTCGATAATAAGTGGAAGATCACAAGAAGTCTTTTGGTGTTCATTGTTAAAAAAATTCCGAAATCCATCAATAGTTTGAGACATAAACTGCAATTGATTCATGATAGATTTTTCAGAACTTTTTAAATATTCTTTATTCAGTTCTCCGTAATTAAACGCACTTACAATGTCTTGCATAATCAGACCGATAGAATTCAGAGGTTGGCGCCACTGATGAGCAATAGCCGAAATCATATCCCCCATGGCATTGAGTTTTGCTTGGTGAATCAAAATATTTTTATTTTTATTTTTTTCTTCTTCAATCTGACGCAGATTAAAACGTATAATTTTGATTAATGGAACAACAATTAAAAGTAATGAAAGAATGATAATCGAACTAAACTGAATAAGTCGTCTCAATAGTAATTCATTGGGTGAGGTATCAGGCTTATACAAAGCTAACAGTTTTTGCCCAAAGAGATTCATGCTAAATGCTATCGTATTGGAATCTATCCAGCGATATTCATCTTCATATATAGGAGAAAAAGAGGAAAAAGAACACATAAAATATTCGTGTGCTTTTTTTGATGGAGTAAGATATTCTGACCATGCCCAGCTTGGATCAGGATGCATTAAAAAATATCCGTTATGATCAACGAGAAAAAAGCGAGAAGGATTATTGACCTGTAAATCTTTAACCCAATCGTTCATGTAATAATTTATAACGATTACACCTTCCTTTTTGCCCTCTTTGTATATAGGCATTCCGATTCGTAGTGTCGGATTAAAAGGTATTTCCACTTTACCATGTTCAATATTTAGATCAAACTTTGAAAAACCTATACTATTTTCAGCCAAAAGGATGAATTCTTTAAAGTAAGGACGATCAAACTTATTTTGTAATTTAGAGTGCGGTATTTGTATAATTGATCCATCTGTTTTTCGATCAAACCGGATTAGCTCGTTACCTTGGGGATCAATAAGTCGCAGCTGCATGATTTGAGGATCAGCTTTGAGAAAATGATACAACAACGATTCAGCCTGAGTATTTTTGACGACATTGTAGTTAATGAGGTCCGTGTTAAGCACAAGCGTTTTTATGATTTGGGACTGAGTTGATTTGAATTCAGCAATATGAAATTCATTCATCTCATGTTGTTGATAAAGCAGTGTAATAATTTGAGATTTTATGTCATTATAGATTATCCATATACCTGAAAAAAGAACAATAACAGATAAAAAGATACCTATCCACAGCGTACGAATCGGCCTTTTCATAAAAAATCTCTGAGTATCATCATGCCTATCTTTTATCAAAATTCACAAGAATTTTAACCAAATAAAAGAAATACTATGATGAAAAATTTATCTTACGCAACACGTATTTCGATATGACGTGCTTGATCTTTTCCCAATGCGACAACCCGCTCACCGATTTGAACCTGTACACTGCTTTTAAAAAGGCCGTACCTTTTCACATAGAGTGTCGCATTAGGACAAATACCCATAGCGCAGAGATGATCTTTTAAGGTCTCATCCAGTGCTATGGATAAGACTCTGCATTTTTCGTTCACACAGCTTTCAAGAAGATTCATCAAATGATCCTTTTATCCGTTCATATCACAGTGAAAATGCATAGATATTCTCAAACTTAACATTTCGAGAATCTCCATAGCACATGTGTAAAAAAGTACCTTTTTGGACAAAATGGTATTTTTCAAACAATTCAACTGCTTTGACATTACCCAAAGGGACATCCGCGAGCACTTTTTTCAATCCTCTGAAATACAAAACACCTTGCATCATTTTTTCCGCTTCCTCTTCAAACCCCGGTTTACATTGCCATGGACCCAAATAGACACCACGTGCATTGATTACACTCGAGTGCTGAAAAGAGTTCGGGAGGGCGAATTTGAGGGAACTGTTGCGTTCCATCTCATCGAGCATAAATGCCATTCGGTTTTCACCGAAGGTCTCCATATCGATACGGCGAATCATCGCATCAAAATTTCCTCCATCGAGTTCCTTTGCCTGTGCGTTCGTAAAACTAAACGGTGGTACTTTTCCGACATTGAGAAATCGCCCTACTTCCATAACTGCTTTAAACCCACTACGCTCAAAAAAACTTTTGAGGTGAGGATTCGCATGAAGATAGAGCGAGGGGTGTTCATCTTTTAGGACACCGAATAAGGTATTGAACAGCCGTCGTCCGATCCCCTGTTTTTGGTGAGTTGGCCGTACCATGAAATATTTGATCATCGCCGAGGTTTCAAACTCTACTGCCATCACCGCACCTACGAGTACGCCATCTTCGTAAGCACCGTAACACAAATGGGGAGCGTGCATCATCATCAATTTGACATGATATCCATCTAGCAACCAGCCCGTCTCTTCGGCGATTTTGATTAGTTCTGGTACATCAACAAATTTAAGCCACCCTATATACATGCTACTTCCTGATAGAGGGATTTGAGTTCACTGATATCGAGAACCCGTTTACGAGAGGTGACAATTTCACGAATTTTCGGGAGCATATCACGAAGAATACTGTTCTCAGCACTAATCCCCATACGAGCCAAATGGTAACGGATCGTTGCGCTTCCTGAGTGCTTACCGATAGGATAGGAGCTCTCTAATCCTACCTCTTCGGCTTCGTAAGGCTCATACGCGTGGGAATCTTTCATCATCCCGCTTGCGTGTATACCGCTCTCGTGGGCGAATATCCGCTCACCTACAACAGGTGCATTGGTAGCAAGTGACATGTTGGCCGCACGCGCTACGGTATGAACTAAATCGCGTATGAGAAGAGGATCAATGGAACGTGCTTCACCATAGAGGTGCTTTAGTGCCATCAATATCTGCTCAAACGATGCGTTACCCGCTCGTTCACCCAACCCGATCACCGTGGTGTTCATACTAATCGCCCCCGCATCGATCCCGCTAAGGGCATTTGCATTTGCCAAACCAAAATCGTTATGGGTATGCATTTCAATCGGGAGGAGATGTAGATCAGATAAGTATTTGATTGTTTGGTAGGTTTGTGTCGGAGTCATAATTCCGATCGTATCACAATATCGGAAACGCCCTGCTCCGCATTCGCGGGCAAGTTCCATAACATCTCGGATGAATTCATGATTCCCGCGTGAGCTGTCTTCACCGCCGATACAAACAAATAACCCCTCATTCGTTGCAGCACTAACGACACGTTCGAGTTCAGATAAGACTTTGGCTTTACTGCCGCCGAATTTAACATCGATAAGGATATCGGAGATAGGGATTGAGAGATCGACCGCTTTAATCCCACACGAAAGTGATGCATCGAGGTCTTCCATCTTCATACGGTTCCAAGTCATCATTCGAGCTTTCAATCCCAAGGATAAAAGCTCTTTGATATCTTGACGTTCTTTGACACCCATCGCCGCAATACCGATTTCGAGTTCATCCGCACCGCATGCATCTAAAAGGGTTGCGATACGAAGTTTCTCTTCCGTATTGAACGCGACATAAGGAGCCTGCTCCCCGTCACGCAGTGTAGTATCGTTGATGAGTGCCATGACATTTTCCTTTCTGCCTTGAACAAGGCAAGCTTTAGTGCCTTAGCGGCTAGCGAAAGCTGCTTGGGCTTGCTCAAGTAGCAGCTAATCAATAATCGCCTTAATTCACTTCCGCATTTTCGTCCATACCGAAGTATTTGCGTGATGCTTTTAGAACGGAGATCTCGATCGGCTCATACGCGTAGCTTTGATCTGCAATGATACCGGCTGCTTTAAGATCATCCTGTGGACATCCACCGATTTTCGCGGTTAGGATCAATTGTACGTCTTTGAGTTTTTCCAAAATCGGCTGAAGTGGGTTCGTACCATCCGGTCCTGCACAGTATTCAGCATCTACTTTACGGTGATGGATAAATCGGATACCTTTATCACCTGCTTCGTAGATAAGAAATTCTTTAACACTTCCGAAATGTTGGTTAATCATCCCCTCACCCGCAGTGGTAACTGCTACGAGGATCGTTACGCCGTTAGAACTAAGTTCTTCTTTCTCTTTACGAACACGATCATTTGCCTGATCGAGGAAGAATCGGAATTCTTCGATTTTTGCCTGAGCTGATTGACGTGCTTCGAGATCGTATTTGATTTGAAGTTCGTCGAAACTAAGACCTGCAAAAGTATCTTTTGTAAATTCAGCCCCACGGTCTTCACCGATAAGTCCAACCGCATCTGCGCGACATTGACGACAGTGTTGCATCAGTTTCATATCCATGCCGCACGCTTCTTGAACCGCCATTTGCTCTTGATCGGTTGCACTTGGAACACCTGCAAGGGCGAACGCTGTACCGAATTCAGGCTCAGAAAGGATAGGCATAATGTTATGCAAGAAAACACCGATCTCTTTGAGTTTTTTAGATACTTCAGGGAGATGTTTGTCATTGACGCCCGGAATCAAAACAGAGTTTGCTTTGATCAAAATCCCTTTTTCAACACATTTCTTCATCCCTTCGAGTTGGTTTTCGAGGAGAATTTGTGCCGCTTCTTTTCCATAAATACGTTTGTTGTTATGAAAAATCCATGGATAGATCAAACTTCCGATTTCACCACTCTCATCAACACTGTTAATTGTAACCGTAATGTGGTCGATGTTGTATTCAACCATCTCATCAATAAAGTTCGGTAATTCCAAACCGTTTGTCGAGAGGCATAGTTTCAAATCCGGTGCAAATTGGCGAACCATTCCGAAAGTCTCAAAGGTTTTCTTCGGATTTGCCAAAGCATCTCCCGGACCAGCGATACCGAGAACACTCATACGTTGTACTTCTCCACCGACAAGCAATACTTTTTTTGCCGCTTCTTCAGGACTAAGACGTTCAGACGTTACCCCTGGTCGAGATTCATTGGAACAGTCGTATTTACGGTTACAGTAATTACATTGGATATTACACGCTGGGGCTACCGCTACGTGAATACGTGCATAATGGTGATGTGCACCCTCCGAATAACATGGATGATTGTGTATCTTCGCTTGAATATCTTCGGGCATAAAAGATTCATTTCCGCTTGAGGAACAACTCATAATAACTCCTTTTAAGTGTCATTCAATGATTCTCAACCTCATCCGGCGGCAACCATTTTCTAAAGAGGGTTAATGCAAAGAGTGTTCTAAGGGTTTAAAAAGAGGATATAAACAAAATGTGACGTTTTTGTAGGAGGTACAACCGAAGCGTACAGAGATTATGTTTCGATTGTCGGTTGCGGAATTGAGAAAAGGTATCCTTGTGAGTAATCAACACCGAGGTTTATAAGTGTTGAGAGGGTCGCTTCATCTTCGACAAATTCAGCGATCGTTTGTATCCCTTTTTTCTGAGCAAAAAACAAGATACTTTCGACACTCAAAAGAAGATCGCGATCTTTATTAATGTTTTTGATGAGAGAACCGTCTATCTTAATATAATCAATATCCAACTTACTGAGATAACTAAAGTTTGAATAACCCGTTCCGAAATCGTCAATCGCAATTTTACAACCGTATTGTTTAACTGTTTTGATAAATTCTGCAACCTCATCAAAGTTTTCAATCCCCTCTGATTCAACGATTTCAAAGACAACACGATTGACGGCGGGAGAGGTTGATAGCTTTGTATACAAAAATGTACGTGTATCATCATTTACAATGTCTTGCAGAGTCAGATTGAGTGAAAATTCATACTCATTTGTTTCAAATAGGGCGAACGTTTTTTCGACAATAATTTTTGTTAGTTTCGAATAGAGTTTCGCTTTTTTCGCATGCTCCAAGAACCAATAGGGTGTTAAGACCGTTCCATCAGAATCGATGAGACGAATCAGAGACTCATATTTGACAATTTGGCGTGTTTTATTATCGGTGATGCCCTGAAAATAGGGAACAATACGATCATTATCTATCGCTGATTTGATCTTATCGATATAAATAATATTATTACGTGTCTTCTCGCTTAACATCATATTATCGTTATAAACAATCACTTTCTCACGTTGTTCTTTTGCCTCTTTAAGTGCCATGTGTGCCATATTATAGACTTTTGACTTTTCAGCGTACGCAACACCACCGGTTATGTTCACTGAAATCTCGTAGGTACTAATATGAAACTTATGTTGTTCAAGTTTATTGATAGTCTCTTCGATATGTTCTATAAAAGTTTGATCTAGATCTTGCTTGTCACAGATAAAAACAAACTCATCACCACTGATACGGTACATATCGTGTTTAAAAATCATTTGACTCAGATACTCAGCAAAAGCGATCAGAAACATATCCCCGATTTCATACCCAAAAAAATCGTTGATCGTCGAAAAACGGTCTATATTAAATATGACAAGGGTCACTTTTTGGTTACTTGTTTCTAAATCACTGAAAAGTGCCGTTCTATTTTTATTTCCTGTGAGTGTATCTGTAAGCTGACGCTGAATAATTTGATCTTTTAATATCAACTCTGTTACATCAACCCTCGTTGCTATGTATTCTACAATTTCGCCCTCTTCACTAAAAATTGGGACTATCGTAGTTTTAACGTAGTACTCTCTCCCCTCTTTAGAGAGATTTTTAAAGGTATTTTTCCATATTTTACCACTTTTGATCGTTTCCCATAGCTCTTTAAAAAGCTCATGCGGATTATCAGGATGACGGATAATATTGTGATTTTGTCCAACCAATTCTTTTTGTGTATATCCGGAAATTTCGCAAAAAGCATTATTAGCATACGTAATAATCCCCTCAGGATCCGTTTTAGAGACAATTGAACTTTCATCTAAGGCCATCTTGTATTGATCAAATAACTTGAGGTTTTTAATCAAATCATTGTGTGAAAGATTTGGATACTGATGCAGAAGGGTAAACATTATCGTGAAAAGTTAAAGAAAAAAAGATATTTTTGAAGAGAGCTCATTAGGTACCAAACACTTTCTTGACATAAGATTATTTTATTAATGTTTTTTTTAATATTTTTATCATCAACAAATTATACTTAAAAATAGTATAAAAAGGATGATTGCTTTAAAACAGACCAAAGTACAGAACAAAAAATGCATTTATCATTCGAAATAACAGGAGCCTGATTATGATGGTAGCTATACCGATGGATGCTATGATGCGTGTTTATCACTATAATCCTTGCAGTGCAACCATGTTTGCCTTGTATGAAGTTTCTGGGGAACGAAAAGATATTCGATACCGTTTTGTCGAAACACGTTTGAATCCGTGGGAAAAGCATGATGGACAAATGGTGCGCGATCCAAAAATGAAAGCTTGTGAATGCGAAAGTGATCTATCAAAAAACCCACATCATATCAGCGAACATTATGCCCTTTTAGAAGTACTTGGGAAATGTGATTATTTGATTGTCGATTCGTATTGTCTCAACACCCTGTATGCCATGAAAAGCGTCGGTATAAAAATCCATAAGGTTCCTCCATTTGTCAAAACTGCGGATGAGGCTATCAACCATTTCGCTATTGGAACTGAACTCGCTGAACATCTACGTTACGTCCACCCTGTAGCCTAACATTTTTGTCTCTCTCGCTTCAGGGATGTTAATAACCGCGACAAATAAGACAAAAAAACTCCTTTTTAAAGCAAGAACACTAAATGCAATATTTGAGATGATACACCACAGAGGAGTCCGTTTTGCAGATTATCTACAACACATCGACCATCCAACTCGAAGATATTCCATTAGATATCGGTTACGCCAGCGAGCGCGTTAGTATTAGTGATGGAACCGAAGCAAAGTTTAGTATCGGAGGACAAAACGGATTTACTCAGCTTATTATCACAGCACCATTTATTGATGAGAAACTGCTCAATCAGCTCCAAGAGATCGATACGCTTCTAAGCCTTAATGCCTTAGGAGGAATTACAAAAGCCCTTCTCGTTTCTACTCCTAAACACGTCAGTCCCCAGATGGAGGGATGGCTGTTCGGAGTTGATAATGATGAAGAATTCGGTGATTATTATGGAATCCGTTTAGTTGGTGATGAACTAAATCGAGAGTTTGCCAAATCACTCTTTATCGTATCCAAAGACGGAGCAGTGTTTTACAACGAAATACCCAAGAATTTAGACGATCCTTTCGTTCTCGAAAGAGTCCTCCCTAAAATCGCTGCTGCGCAAAACTGTTACACTGGAAAAGGATGCCACTAATGGAAACACTATTTGAGACGATTAAAAAAGAGTTACGCAATCAAACAACAATCCCCTATTTCGGATTAGGGGTATTTGAGGGTATATCTACCAAAGAAGGTGAGGCTGTTCCCCATGATAGCGATTCACTGATTTTAGCGATGAACGGCGGTCGTGCAATGACACCCCGACTTATGTTTGAATACTCACGTGCTGCGATGCACCTCGAACAACGTCGAGGAGTTGAGTACATGACTCAGCTCATCAACCATATCTATACCAAACCTTTTGAGCCGACACCGTTACACAAAGCGATTGTAGCTATGTTGCCTCGTTATATTGTCGATACGAACCGTGACACAAAGTTTCAAGAACTTTTAGCGTTTACGCCCCATTGTCTCATCATCGGTAAATCACGCATTATGGGTGATTTGAACCGTTATGAAGTGTACGAATACGATGTCGAAAATCAAAAATATTTTTTGGTTGAAGATGAAGTACTCGACGCGGCTGAAAAGATCCTCTTTAAACCGATGGGTTCACCGCTTCCTAATCCAACTTTTGTCATCTCTGATGCCGATTATGTCGATTGGCTGACCGAAGCAATGGGTGGATTTGCCGTGCCGAAAGTGTTAAAAACATACCGTAAAACAAAAAAATATCTCTTTTTAGGGACTTCCTTCGACCGAGATACTGATCGTATGGTTGCCAATGAGTTAACTCTTGATTTAGAAGGCGGTTACGTCATCACTGATAAAGAGCTGGGTAAAAAAGAGAAAAAGTTCATTGAAAAACATAACCTTGAAGTGATATCTATGTCACTTCCTGAATTCATTAAAGCATTTATTTAAGGAGCTAAATATGCCTATGATACCTACGGTTAAAGATATTTCGCCTCGTGGAGAGCGTTATTTCGATCTGTTTTCCAAACTCTTAGGAGATCGTGTAATCGTTATCACTGAAGCGATCGACGACCACATGATGGGAGTTATCGTCTCTCAGCTACTTTATCTAGAGGCTATGGATTCCGAAGAGCCGATCCATATGTATATCAGTTCACCTGGTGGATCGGTGATGTCCGGATTAGCCATATTAGATACTATGAATCTCATCAATGCTCCTGTGTATACCTACGCGATGGGAATGGTTGCCTCAATGGCAGCAGTACTATTTACGTGCGGAGATAAAGGACATCGTTATATGCTCCCTAATGCGGAAGTGATGATTCATCAGCCACTTGGTGGATATTCAGGACAAGCGAGTGATATTGAGATTCATACCAAACATATCCTCAACCTCAAACGCCGTCTCTATGTCATCCTCGCTGAAGCAACCGGTAAAAGTGCAAAAGTGATCGAAAAAGAGTCTGATCGTGATAACTAC
>NZ_JAQTYM010000048.1:7995-17992 GCF_028688295.1 Sulfuricurvum sp. | reverse complement strand
CTCATAACCCGAAGGTCGTAGGTTCAAATCCTGCTTCCGCAACCAACAACCTCCTAAAAATAGCTACTTTAACTATCTTTATTCCTTTGCATACTCAGTAGAAACCATTATAGTTTAATCTCTTTCTGACTCAACTACTCAGCTGTAATTTTCCTAACTGATGTATTACAAAAGTTACCCAGATCCACGATCAAAGATATAGAGTGCTTTGCTTGTCTGATGCAGGGGTAATCCTCCCTAAACAGAATGTATAATCTTCTACTGGAATTTTAATGTCAATGAAACTCTATTGTTCACACCAGCTTTATCAAAAATATTTTTAATATGATTTTTCACTGTTGAAAGAGCATTTTTATGTCTCGCAGCTATCTCTTTATTAGTCAGTCCATTAGCTACCATAATGGCTATTTCCTTCTCTTTATCAGTTAAAAACTGCATAAAATCAGGTTCATCTAGTTTATTTTGTTGAATATGCCGTTTAATAATAAAATAAGCCAATTCATCAAAAAACCAACACATTCCATTTTGAATCGTATCGATTGCTTTATGAAGATTCTCACCTGCAATATAGATATTTTCATAACCATCAATTTTAAGTGTAATCAGTCTGTATGCATGATAAACATTAGGAATAGCGTTAAATAAAAATACTTTCCCGTTATATATTTTTCGTAAATCACTCAAAAAAGAGATAATATCATGCACATGCGTTTCATCAATTAAAAGTATTTGTACACTATCCTTTTTTACAAGAGCTTTTAAAAGTTGTGCATCATTTTTATAAGTTACACATTGATATTGCGTTCCAAGAGATTTTTTCCAATGATTTAAAACTGAATCCATAACAGAATACATTGCTACATTCATCATATTTATCTCTCACTCAAAACGTTCTCTTTTGCTCTCAAAAGCGGTCTTAATATGAAGTCAAGAATAGTTTTACTCCCCGTAACAATGTCAACATCAGCAGTCATACCTACCAAAACATCTAATTTTTTATCGCCATTGCCCAAATAACTCTCTTTAGTCTTAATACGTACTAGATAGTAACTTTGTTTATCGACATCATCAACAATCGTATCCGGACTAATATGAGTTAATTCCCCCTCAAGTGAGCCATATACAGCAAAGTCATAAGCAGAAAACTTTACAATCGCTTTTTGTCCAGGATGTAAGAACGCAATGTCACCGGGACGAATTTTTGCTTCTACTATAAGATTATCCTGAGTTGGAACGATTGCTATGATCTCCATACCAGGTTTAACAACACCACCTACCGTGTTCACAAATATCTGCTTAACCGTTCCATTGACAGGTGAAGACACATTGGTTCTTTTTACTCTGTCCTCTCTAGCTACATTTCCGCTCTGAAGTCTTTGCATCTCTGCGAGTGTCTCATTTAATTGCTCTTTTGCACTATTTCGAAATTTAAATTCGATCTCTTGCAAATTATTTTTTTGTTCTTCAATAACAGATTCTAGACGTGGAATTGATAGCTCTACTGCATCTAATTCACCTTTTATGGTCGTCATTTGACGTTGTAATTGTATAAACTCAACTTCGGACATAATTTTTTGTTTAACCAAAGGTTCACTTATTTGCATCTCTTTTTGTATGAGTTTAAAATTACTTCTCAACTGCCCAACTTTAGATTGCGCTTCTTTTAATTCATTTCTTTTTTGCTGAAGTCGTCTGTTATAAATTGTAATGTCATTATTAAGTTGTTGCCGATTTGAAATGTGCAAAGACTCTTCATGCCGAATTAACTCAGGAGATTTTTTTATTATTTCATCTGTAGTTAAAAAAGCTCCCCCTGTTGATTCGGCCCTCAAACGTATTGACTTCGCTTCTAATTCATCATAACGCAACTGATTTTCATTAAATGTTGATGTAAATCCTGTATCATCTATTTTTACAAGAACATCCCCTTTCTTTACATTCTGTCCCTCTGTGACTAAAATATCACTAACTATTCCACCTTCAAGATTTTGAACAATCTGAACTTGTTTGGAAGTCATTACTTGCCCTTGACCCCGTGTTAACGTATCAATTTCAGAAAAATATGCCCAAAGTAATATAAGGAGAATAAACAATCCACTCAGCCTAAGGATAATCTTTGTAGCTATAGGTGTTTGAAGCAGTATGACTGCACTAACAGAATCCATATAATCTAAATCACGTTCTTGTTTGACTTGTATATTCTGTGTATCTTTACTTTTGTAATTAAAGTTTACAAATTTATCCCTAAGCCCCATGTTCAACTCTTTGTTCAATATCATTTAACTTTTTGATAACATCATCGCGATTACCATCTAAGACTAAATTACCATTATTAAGTACGATTAGTCTAGTTGTTAAATTCAATAATAAATTTCTATGTGTGATTAATATCATTGTTCTATTCTGAGCATAACTCTGTAACATATATGTAAATTGTTTTTCACGTTCTACATCCATAGAGTTTGTCGGCTCATCTAAAAGAAGAATAGGAGATTTATCAATAAACGCTCTCGCAATCGCAATAGCCTGTTTTTGCCCACCGGATAGCCCATCTCCTCTCTCTCCTACAGGTAAACTAAATCCCATTGGATGTTTATTGACGAAGATATCTATCCCGCTAAGTTTTGCTACACTTAATATCTCTTCATCATTAGCATCAGGTGTTCGCATAATAATATTTTCTTTTAGCGTACCCTCGAATAAAACAACATCTTGAGGAACATAAGAGATGTTACCGCGTAAATCTGCGGGATCAATCTGTTTAATATCGATACCGTCTATTAAAATAGACCCTTCCTGCGGTTCATACAAACCTAATAAAAGTTTTTCAATCGTAGTCTTGCCTGAACCATTAGCCCCAATGATAGCTACAGACTCACCAGAGTGAATAGTGAAACTGATATTATTCAATATTTTTCGCTCACTGTCCGGATAGGTAAAACTTACATTTTGAAACTCAATCTTTCCTGTAAATGAAGGGCGCTCTACAAATTTTTTCCCCTCTTCTCTTTCGCCTTGAAGCAGCATTATGTTGTTAATAGCATTGTAGGCAGTTTTCGTTTGCTCAAAGTTGGTGATAAGATTTGCAATTTGAGCAAGAGGCGTAAGAATACGTGATCCGAGCATAACAAGCGCAATAAGCCCTCCCATTGTCAGTTCTTTTTCTCCAATGGCATAAACGCCCGCTACAATGATTACCACCGTATTAAACTGAATAATAAATCCTACAAAAACTGAAATAGAATTTGAAAGAATTTTTGTATGTTGACTTTTTTTAGAAACACTTCCGGTAGCTTCTTCCCATTTCCATTGATATTGTCCACCGATACCAAGTGATTTAATCGTTTCCAAAGCACTTAAAGACTCAATTAAAATAGAATTTTTAAACGATGAAGCTTCGTAAGTACTTTCTATGCTTTGACGTATCGGTTTTTCAATGATAAAACTGTAGGCAATAATAATAATTGCAAAAAGAATCGGAATTACGACTAACCAACCTCCAATCATATAGATAACCAATAAAAATAAAATGCTAAACGGCAAATCAATCAAAGTTGAAATCGACACTGCCGTAAAAAAGTTTTTGATTGAATCAAAGTCTTTAATAACGTTAGCGAATGAGCCGACAGATTTTGGTTTTGATGATAGTTTTAAATTCAAAACTTGCTCATAAATTATGGAGGACATAATAACATCACTCTTTTTAGAAGCATTTTCTAAAAAATAGGCGCGTAAAAATTTAAAGAGCAGATCAAATACATACACTATAAAAATACCTGCGGCAAAAATCCACATAGTATCAATAGCATTATTTGGAACAACCCTATCATAGATATTGAGGGTAAAAATAGGTGTTGCCAGTACAAACATATTGATCAAAAAAGATGCGATCAGCACATCTACATAGATGCTTTTTGAATGTTTAATCGTACTCCAGAACCAATGGTGTTTTTCATGTTCCAGCACTCTTTTTCTTGCATCTTTATAATGATGTTCAGGTTTGATCAAAAAGGCATAGCCAAGATATTCATCTTCTAACCTTTCTATACTGACCAAGGTTTCAGCATCGCCAAGTTCTGGAAGAATGATTTTAACTTGTTTGTTTTCTATATCTATTCCCGTTAAAATACAAGCACGTTCATCCTCGGAATTACCGCTTAAGACCAAAATCACCGGAAGTAAAAGGGGGGAAATCTCATGAAGTTGATATTGAACAAGTTTGGAGCTAAATCCGGCTCTTTTAGCCGCTCTGAAAAAAGTTGCTTTTACGTTATTATCTTCACGTGTAAAAAGTTTAGGGGTGATCCGACCTGCTTCAACAGGTAAATCCGCCACAAGTGCCTCTGCACTAAATGGGCGATTATAAATCTTGGTGAAAATCACCAAGCATTCTAAGATAGGGTTATCGATAGTTTTACTCAAAACTTATACTCATCTCTTCAAAAAGTTTCCCCGTATATGCAAGAACTTCATAGTAGGCGATTAAACGATCATACTCAGCACTTACTTTCCGGTTACGAGCATTATTGAACTCGACACTTATATTGAGTAAATCAATAATACTTCTTCTCCCTAATTCATGCTCTTTTTCATAGTTAGCTTTTGTTTCACCCGTTGCATTCATATAGCTTTCTATATGCTGTAGGCTATTTGTAGTAAGATTAAAATTATTACGTGAAAGTGTCAACCCTTCAACCACAGAGCGTTCTTGATCTAAATACTTGCTTTGTTCTTTAAGTAATTTATGTTGTTTTGTTTGTTCAAATGCACTATCTGAACCACCTTTAAAAAGATTATAATTTACAACCAATAATGCGTTATAACCCATATCTTCTGTTTCTTTTGCTCCTGGCGTACCAGGTACTAATGGGTTGTCATAGCCCACTCCATGAACTTTATCGTTCCAATACGCTTGTGCCACGATATCTACTGTTGGATAAAAAGCTGCCTTTGCCCGATTTGCTTCTGCTTTTATAGCCGTTACCGTAGATCGGGTAGAATGTAAGAGTGGATAGTTTTGTTTAGCTAATTCGACTAAATCTTCCAAACTTTCTGC
The DNA here is from genome assembly GCF_028688295.1 of Sulfuricurvum sp. Taxonomy (GTDB): domain Bacteria; phylum Campylobacterota; class Campylobacteria; order Campylobacterales; family Sulfurimonadaceae; genus Sulfuricurvum. The sequence continues at coordinate 12,936 of NZ_JAQTYM010000048.1, read as the reverse complement.
TGGAAGTTTTTTTAGGCTAGGAGTTTGAAACTGTTCAAGAGAAGTGATTTCCGGCAATAAACTTTTATAATTTGCTATCGCATTCTCGTGCTGTAATCGAGCCATATATTCTAAATCTTTTGTATTTTCATAACGTGAAAGTGTTTGCATGTAATCAGAATTAATTCCCGCTCCTGCATCAACTTTAATTTTTACTTGTTCTAAATACTTCTCATGCAATTGAGTATTTTCTTTTGCGATATCTAAAAGACTTTTTGTTTTTAGAACTTCCAAATAGGTTCTCGACATCTTTTTGGCTAATTCATTTGAACTGTCGTAAAATTGATCATTCGCTGACAAAATTAATGCTTTTTGCTGTTCTTTTTCATACGTGGTAGCAAAACCTGCAAATATATTGTTACTAAGTGTGATAGTAGTATTTTGACGAACAAGTGAAGATCGTTGATGTTGATTTGCAGGTGTTCTTGTCACCTCAGGACCAACAGAATAGGAAAGATCAAGTGAAGGATAGTACTGTGCATCTACTTGTTGCAAAATTTTCTCTTGCATCAATATTTCTTCTTTAACACCTTTGATACTTGGATGAGTCTTTACAGCTTGCTGTATTGCATCTTGTATCGTAAATGCACATGAATGTGTTGGCATTAACATTAAACTACACAAAGCACTTAGTAAAAATTTTTCTCGTATTTGCATTTCTCATTTCCTTCAAATCTTTTTTGAAAGTTTATGTGAAATTTGTCGGAAACTTGTCAGAAATACGATTTATCTGATAAAAAGACGATATCCAGTCGAGGGAATTGAAACCAATTCTAGTTCGGGAACTTTTTTTCTTAATCTGTAAATTAAGTCTCGTGACGTTGATTCTGCAACATCTTTATCAGTCCAAATAACCTCGAAAAGTTCCTCATGGGTAACAAGTTTATTAGGACGTTTACACATATAAAACAACAACGCATTTTCTTTAGCACTCAATCCTACCGGGATATTGTCTCTAAAAAGTGTTTGTCTCTCAAGACAATAACAGCACGTCTCTGAAAACTCTAAACTACGTATAATTTCCATAGGTTTAGATTTGTTTTCAATCTCTATTTTTGTAAATATTAAACTCAAAACAATTTCAATATCTCTTTGTGCAAAAGGTTTTACTAGAAAACTATAAGGAAGTGTTTTTGCTGCCTCTTGAACCGTTTCTTGATCTCCATGAGCGGTAATAAATATAATTTTTACGTTAAAGTCATACTTATTAATCTCATTTGCTAGCCAAATACCGTCCTTCGCACCATAAAGGTTAATATCTAAAAAAATCAAATCCACTAAATTACTCTGCAAAAATTCCAATGCCGATAAAGCATTATTCGCAACATATAGTACTTTATGCCCATTTTCCTCAACTGCTTGTTTGATGTATTCTGCGGTAACCAATTCATCTTCAACAATACATATATTTAACATAGATAAACTCCAGTGTGATTCGAGTAGCTTTTAAATAGATAAAAGATAATGGTATTTTATTATAGCATCACTTGAAGAAGTAATAAATTTATAGCAGAAAGCTGACCTGAAATTATTCAGGTCAGCTTATTTATACACCGGCAATACCGTGATCATCTACATACATAGATGCAGATTTCATCTCTCCAAGGCCAACATCTACAGAACTTGCATAAGTATGAGAGCCGATATCCATATCAAAACGAGTTTCAAACACATCCATACTCAAGACATCTAGATCACCTTGAATCGTCAATAACGGTCCTACGGCATAATCAATCGCAGAAATTTCTATTGTCGGTAAAGATGTTTTTGTATCTTTCATATTCAATATATCTGCGAGTGGAATCTTTACACCGGCGTTAAAATCAGCTTTTAAAAGATCAAGGGCATAACCAAGACCTAGTTTTGCTTCCGTATCGTTATAAAAGTTTGCATCAGGAGTAATCTGCAAACTATAATCCAAAATACCGTTACCATCTTTATCGTACATACTCGCATTTTCGATTGCCAAACTCTCCTCTTGATTCGCATTGAACTTAAATATAGTTCCGTCTTCCAAAATCATCTGGAATTCCATATCATCTACACTCAACGCAAATTGCTGCGTAAAATTCACATCTGCATACGCATCAAGATCCGCCGCTTCTATATTGATTCCAAGATCAATATATTTTGTGATCTCATTACGTGAACCTTGATCCAATCCGGCCAATTCTAACAGATAGTCAAGTCCAATCTCAAGATCCAACGGATTAATCTCAGGAACACCCGATGTTGTCGTTGCACCTTCCGTTATGATAGCATTGACGATAAATGCCACAACCTGATCTATGTCTAAACTCACTTTAACTAGTGGTACATTCCCCTCACCTTCTGCCGTAAAGAAACCAAAAGATCCTGAATCAGCGTTTAATCCTTCCATGGTATACGAATCAGGGAATGTGTTTACATGGAAAAGTGCCGATGTACTGTTACCTTTCATATCGAGTTCAAAGATAGGCACCCCTTCTGTACGCCCGTAAGCATCAATCATATATTGTCCCAATGCACTCACAAATGTCGCTATAAAATCATCAATAGATGCAGGGTTCAAGTCTCCAACACCATACAGATCTTTAAACTCTTGAGTATAATCAAGTTTTGCATTGACCATATTAAAGATTGCTTCAGTAAGTTCCGCCACATCTACACTAACAATATCTCCCTCTTTATAAAAATCTTCTGTATACTCGGCAACTTTTCCTTTAGTCTCAATAGTAGGGAATCCAATTTCTACACTCAGCATACCTTGCGTCAATTGATCAAGCAATGAATTTTTCAAAGAGGACGCTTCAGCAGAATCATCTTTCAGTGCACTCGCCAACTTCTCGATAAACGGAATTTTAATTGAGCCTAGATCTCGTGTATCCAGATCAACCAAAACCAATTCACCGGATTTCATTTCACTATCAGACGCCATAGAATTAGTCGAAACCGTGATTGTTGTCTTCTCTATAGGATCTGCTTCGAATACCGTGGTTCCCAATGCTTTGAGATACGCTTCGTCCAATTGGTACGTAAAATCAAGTCCTACATCATAAAGCAATGCCACATAAAACTGTAGGTTTGGACTAATGGTCGAGAATGCCACATCTTCACCCGTCATCACATTTTTCATCATCGGATTCAAGACAAGCATATCTGTCGTTTCGTTATATTGTGATGTTGATGTCAAGAGGTAGTTTATATTTGTATCCACAGAACCTGCATCCAAAACAAAATCTACCTGCATCCCCACTCGTGCAAACAGTTCTGCATTCGCCTGTAAATCTAAACCGAAATCAAATGCCCCACTATCATATGCAGTGTTGTAAGCCAAATTTGCAGCTTCTGCAACGAGTAATTCTCCCGTTACCGCCGCACCGTCTACGACGGTAACACCACTATCATTGATCTCAACTGATCTATCGGTATAATATCCTGCATCATGCATTGCTTTTTCAGCGACTAAAGCTTTTTCCCATGCTTCATTCATTGCCAATCGGGTATCTTCTACCGCTCTTTCTAGCGGTTCCAAGAGGTCTTCTTCTGCGCGTTTTGTAAGATACAAAGCTGAATTGTAAGCAAATTCAGCAGTTTTAAATAACGCATAAGCAAGCTGTTCCGCGCTCCATTTAATTCCATAATCAGCTGCTTTAAAGATATATTCATACCATGGTGCATGATCCATCGCATATTTTGCCGTTTCAGTTGCATTATGAGCACTATTATAAACTTTTAAAGTCTCATCATATACCCCTTTTGCCGCATCCAATACCCCATCTTTTATAGTAACTCCTGCATCTAGCGCAAAATTTGCCGCTTCATATGCGATCTTTTTCAGCGTATAATTAGCCCATGCTTCTAAATTTTTACCGACAAGGTCTGCTTTTGTTCTTACATCATTGACCCAATCCCTTATAGCCTGTCCAATACTTTTCGCATCCAAATCCACATCGATAATATTAAAAATACCGCTGCGCCATTCACTCCCCTCTGATGTATCATCCCACTGCTGAGTTGTTTCGTTCCATTTTATAGGAGCTTCCCCTATAAATGGGATATATTCATGCCACCCAAGAGTAGCATCTATGTCTGATCCCCACATACTTTGGTCGTTTTGGTCAAATTCAATAAGTGAAAATGCACTGTTGATATCATATGCGAGGGCTAACTCTTCCACAGCTTGTGTATTTGTGATGGCATCTTTAGCCGCCACACGCAAGGTTCCGAAGCTATCAACATCTTCGGGGAAAACCAATATAAAAAGATGCTCGCCACTGTAATTTTCAATGCCTCCGCTAACATCTTCCCCCTGAGGAGTAAATATTTTACTCCCTTCCGGAATACCGCCAAACTCTAAAAATACACTCCCTTGTTCGGACGTCTCACTAAAAATCTTTAAAGCGAGCTCATTAACGTTAGTCGTCGCAAAAACACTCATCTCCAGCGTTGGAGCCTCATTCATTCCCGTCATATTAATGATGATATTTGTTGTGGCTTTCGCACCATGCTCATCCGTTACGCTCACAGGGATCGTAACCGTTAGGCTATCTCCGGCATTAAGGTACTGATAATTCTCATTGCTTGGATCAAAACTGTATTCACCAGTTTGTCCATTCAGCATAAACCCTGCAACCGCAGCTGCGCTATAGGTCAGAACAGCGTTTTGATCGATATCATTGGCTATTAATTTGCCATATATTACCGCAGCATCCTCTTTTGTCTCTACCACTAATACTGAAGCTATCATCGGTGTATCATTTGTACCCGTCATGTTAATGATGATATTCGTTGTAGCTTTCGCACCATGCTCATCCGTTACGCTCACAGGGATCGTAACCGTTAGGCTATCTCCGGCATTAAGGTACTGATAATTCTCATTGCTTGGATCAAAACTGTATTCACCAGTTTGTCCATTCAGCA
>NZ_JAQTYM010000048.1:0-7895 GCF_028688295.1 Sulfuricurvum sp. | reverse complement strand
GCTTTCGCACCATGCTCATCCGTTACGCTCACAGGGATCGTAACCGTTAGGCTATCTCCGGCATTAAGGTACTGATAATTCTCATTGCTTGGATCAAAACTGTATTCACCAGTTTGTCCATTCAGCATAAACCCTGCAACCGCAGCTGCGCTATAGGTCAGAACAGCGTTTTGATCGATATCATTGGCTATTAATTTGCCATATATTACCGCAGCATCCTCTTTTGTCTCTACCGCTAATACTGTAGCTATCATCGGTGTATCATTTGTACCTACAAGATCTATTGTAATTGTTTGACTGACCGTCTCACCCTGCTTAGTAGCTACAGTAACGATAAAACTCTCACGCACCTGTTGATCTTTTTCAAGTGCTTGTGTAACATTTCTCGTATTATCAACTATATACGCCCACACTCCACTAAGCATATCAATAGAGATTTCCCCATACACACCTTGTGTCGCATTCAGTGTATATGTTAAATCATTATCCGTCGTATCAAGATCACTTGCATCAATCTTTCCGGTCACAGTTTCTATACTGTCTTCAATCGTTTTTCCATTAGCGACAGTTGATTCATTGATCGTAGTGACATTATCCTTTCCATTGACAGTAAGCCTAACCGTCTTCGCCTCTGAGGTAGATGAATCCGTTTGAGAATTATCAATTGCCAAATATTGGAAAAAGATGGTTGCACTCTCGTTATTATTAAGTGCATCGAGATTCCCGTTAACTTTGTACGCACCGTTTTCATCGACACTCACATCGATGTTGTCAAGTACAACCCCACTTGTTGTGACTACTTGGAGAGTGTTATTAACCAGTTTGAAAATATGTGTATCGGACGTATCAATATCTTTTACGTTTAATACACCTTTATATATGGTTTCGTACCCATCCGTTGCATTCAGCGTATCTAAAATAGTTACATCAGATACTACAGGACGATCATTCATTCCTGTCACAGTAAGTTGTACTCTCTTTTCTTGAGATACCGCATTTTCCGTATTAGAGTCATCCATTGCCGTATATTTAAATTCTATTAGAGCCGTTTCACTTTCCGATAAATGATCAAAATTACCGCTGACTTCATAATGTCCATCTAAGTTGAGCATTACGCTAAAGTTATCAATAACTGCCCCACTGGTTTGAACGCTCTGCGATCCTGATACAAGCTGGAATGTATGTGTATCGGTAGAATCCAAATCTTCTCTTAAGAACAATTCTCCTTGATATACCGTCTGAATATTATCACGCTCTAAAATCAAATCCATGATTACAACATCAGAAACTATTGGCTGATCATTCGTACCTGTCATCGTAAGTGTGACACTTTTTGGGGCAGAAGTCTCTTGTTGATTAAGCACATCTCCCGTCCCAACACCTGAATCATCAATGGCTACATATTGAAATGTGACGGTTGCAGTTTCATTGTCTGACAAATGATCAAAATTCCCGATAATTTCGAAAACACCGTCTCCGTTCACCACAACCTTTAGATTTTCTACAGAAACGCCACTGTTTGTCACGACATTTACTGAGTTTTCAATCAATTGGAATACATGTGTATCCGTTACATCAAGATCAAAAACCTTCAATTGTCCTACATACACGGTTTCAATCCCATCCGTCTCATAAAACATTTTTTCAACTAGGGGAATGATCTCTGGACTCTCATTCATATTCACACCATAAACCACAGGCTGATCGTTCCTACCAACAACCGTGACCAATACAATCGAAGATGATTTTGCACCCTGTTCGTCACTCATTTCGTATGATATTGATACTTGAGTACTTTCACCCACAGCAAGATAATCAAAATCGTTTTCTAGATTGAACACCAATTGATTTTCTACAATCGATACACTTCCTTGTCCTACTGCTACAGAGACATTATCCAGCGTAAACGTCGCAGTCGTATCAATATCCGTATCGTTTGCAAGCACGTCTATTACAATGTTCGTGTTTTCAGTCGTTACTCTCTCATCGATCTGGGCAAAAGGTATATCATTGGTTCCCGTTACGGTGATAGTTATGGTTGCTATATCACTTTCAAAACCTTCAGGTGTCAATATCTCGAGTGTTTTGTATGTGAACGTCACAGCTCTTGTCTCTCCAAGACCAAGATCTTGAAAATCTTCGCCGACACTGAATACATATTGCCCATCACTGCTAAAAGTCAACTCCCCTTCAGCTACGTTTTCAACAAGTACATAGGTAAAACTATTTCCATCCGCGTCTTTTCCGTATAATTGTCCGGAAATGAGTTCTATAGTATCTTCTATTGATACAAAAGATTCAGAAAGCGATTCTGGACGGTTATCGTTAATGTTATTAATGAAGATAGAGAGCATCTGTGTTGTGTAGTTTCCATACACATCTGTTGCGGTAACAGCAACATTATATTCATTGTCACCGTTATCGTCTTGAGGATTTTCGAAGTCTGGAATAAATGTAAATTGTAAAACACCCGTAGTAGATTCAATAGAAAACAAAGAACTATCAAGCCCCTCTTCTATTGAAAAGGAAACGCTGCTCATATCACTCGTATTGATATCAATAATGTCTTCATCACTTTCTTCATTGTAAATAACAACATTGTTTGATAGAAAAACGGGTGGAGATTGGTCACCTCCATCATACAGCATTTTCGATCTTTTTCCAGAATCTATTATTCCATCACCAAACGCAGTTTTCTTCCCTCTGTCGATCTCAAAAACATTTTGTGCTGCTACGCTTTGAAATGAACTTGGTAAAAAATGCTCTGAAGAATTTTCTTGCCCTGCTTCAGTCTCTGTCATATTTGCTAGATCATTTTTATTAATGCTATTTACATCTTCATTCGCAACTCTTGCAACTGAATTATCAACTAAAATCGTAAAAACACCTGTATAATTTTTTATATCTGGAAATTCTAAATATTTAATTTGCAATAATGCTTTCGCATCATCACTGATGACTTTTTCCCCTTCATATAAATAACCCCCGACTTCTAAAGTTCTTATACTTCCATTTTTATCAATAACTTGAACAGTTCCAATTATACTTTTAACTATTCCTACGACTTTTCCATTTGCCATTTTAAAACTCCACAATTTTAGTGTGGTTATAGTATTGCAATATGTGCAAGTCTTCAATAGTACTTTAGTATTGAAATCGCATAATTTCGTTATAGATATCAATCTTTTATTAAAATAAAGCAAATAATATATTTAAAATTTGACAATTAAGTGTTTTTCGGCACTATCATAAGAGACCAAAATACTGCTCAAAAACCTGCAATATTGCATACGCAAAACACTCTCAACAATGGTAAGTAGAGTATTTTAATTTCTACTTTTAAGCAAAAAAAGATTACTCTGTCTCTCATAAAAGGGAAATGATGTGTACAAACAATTATCTGTATATTTAATGACTATTTTAGATAAATGCAAACACTATTTTAATACGTTTTTTACTTTTTTACTTTTTACTTTTTTTACCACTTCATTGTATGCAATACCAACGATGGATGCAACCAATTTCAAAGAACCTCTCGAACTACGTGGTCCATGGGGGTTTTCTCCCGGTATTATTTCACATGCTTCAGCCCCTGAACTTCAACATCAATCTATTTTACTTCCCCATTTTGTTGAATCGAAATTAAATACTTCTCAGAGTGAAGTAACGTTTGCATTGAAACTTCGAACACTACCCAATATTCCGCTAACTCTCGATCTTAATGAACCGTTTAGTGTTTGGAAACTCTATATCAACGATATTTTAGTGGCACAATCTGGTAAATTTGCAGAACATTCAACTGACCACAAAGCGGCAATTTATCGTAAAAATATTACATTTACTCCTACTTCCGAAACTACAACTCTTTTGATTCAACTAGCAAACTCAGAACATGAGCACATCGGTTTTTATCAAACGCCTACGGTTGCTTCTACAGAAATTATGACCCAATCGTATTTTAAAAAGTATCTTTTTGAAACAGTGATTACAGCACTTTTAATCTTAGTCGGGATTTATCACATCGGACTATTTGCGGTATGGAAAAAAGACAAAGCACCGCTTTGGTTTGGGATACTCTCTCTTTTTGTCGCATTACGGATGAGCAGTACGAGTGAAATGATTTTAGTCGATGTGTTTGATTCTCTCTCATGGGAAATGTTATTACGGACACAATATATCAGCGGCTTATTATCACTTCCTCTTTATGTGTGGTATCTCGATTCCCTCTATCCCAACCAAATTATTCGAGTCGCAAAATATTTTTATTTTACAATCGCCCTCTTTTTTCTGATGTTGGCTTCCTTTTTTCCAACACTCACATTTACTCCATTTCTTTTAACGTATGAATTTGTTTATCTCAGCTTTATTATCTACACCCTCATTGTACTCTTCCGTGCCGTTTCGGTTAAAGAAACGGGCTCTTTGTTAGCATTTGTCACTTTTGTTATTTTGAGCGGATTACTCATTCACGATTTTCTACGCTTTGACAATGTAATTGCCAGTTCCACAGATATCGCTCCCTATGGATTTGTCCTCTATCTCATCGCTCAAGCGGCCATTTTACTTCAACGATATGCACAGACCTTTACTCTAATAGAAGAGCATACTGACAATCTCGAACATGTTGTTGCCGATCGAACTAAAGAGCTTAGTAGATTAGTAGAACAACGTGAGTTACTCCTACGCGAACTGACACACCGAGTCAAAAACAACTTGCAATTTATAATCAGCCTTATACTTATCCAGAGAAAAGAGGCAGATCCACGAACCCTTGTTTCACTTAAAACCCTCGAATCCCAAATCCAATCTATCTCTTCCGTCCATGAAACACTTTGTTCTCAGGAGAATGTTACCTTTGTAGAGTTAAACAACTATATGCTCAATTTTATCCATTCAATCCGAAATTTTTATCCAAAAGTCGAAATCACTTATACGCAGCCTAGCACTCCTTTTTACATAAATCCCGATCATGCCGTCTCATTAGGGCTTATCATCAATGAGCTGATCACCAACCATCTCAAACACTCTAATCCAACCGACGTTTCGCCGGTCATTATCTCTATAGAATCAAACGAGGATACGCAAATCGTGCTACACTATAGAGACGGACATGATCATCGTGAAATGTTTCATCATACGGAGGTATCGACGTTCGGTCTACCTAAGCTCGGTTGGCCGATGATTAAGGTACTGATTAAACAAATCAATGGTGAAATCATTCCGTATAAAGAGCGTCTCGAAATTAAATTGAACTGTTACAACGAGGATAAATGAGACTACAAAAATACTTATTAAGCCTCTTGCTTACGATTATCTATACACTTCCGCTATATGCTGTTGTCCAAGTGGATGCAACCCGTTTGGATAAGCCGCTTATGCTCAAAGGAGAATGGTCGTTTGCCCCTTATTTTATTGAGCGCTTTGATGATCCAAATCTCTCAAAAGCAACCATAAATGTCCCCCAATATATCGAAGATCGGCTGGAAGATCCACATACAATTGTTACCTATGCTCTCTTACTTAAAACAATTCCTAATAAACCACTCTCTATCAGTTTAAAGCAGCCCTATAGCGTATGGGAACTCTATATTGATGGAAAACGTATCGGTTCATCGGGGACTTTTTATCCTCAGAGCGGTATGCACAAAGCCCAAGCATCTTACCCCATCTTACAATTTACCCCTACCTCTGAGCATACTCAGTTATTACTCCATCTAGGAAATTCCGAGCATCGTCATATGGGGCTATATGGAACACCGCGTATCGCATCTGTCGGGGTATTGGAACAAATTCATACTGATGGAAAAGTGATCGAAAAAATTGTATTTGTAATGTTAACACTTTTCGGGATCTACCATATTGGTATCTTTTTAGCATGGAGAAAAGACCAAGCGCCTCTTTGGTTCGGTGCTGTCTGCCTTTCATTAGCGATACGGACGACGACTACGGGAGAAAAAATCATTTTAGAGTTTTTTCCCGATCTCTCCTGGGAGATGCTTACTCGCCTCGAATACGCCAGCGGCTATCTAGCATTGCCGTTTTTTATCAAATATTTTGGGACTTTGTACAATAAACACGCGTATTTGAACGCAGAACGATTCTATTTTGTTGTATCGATAATTTTTGTGACACTCGTTTTATTTGCATCAACCCTTGTATTCACGACATCATTAATGTATTACAATCTCGTAGTAGTAACCTTTATACTTTATATTTTTTGGCTTTTGTTTCAATCCCTACGTACCCATGAAGCCGGTTCTATTTTGGCATTTTCAGCATTCATACTTTTTTCTTTAAGCATCATTCATGATTTGCTGTTTTTTGAAAATATCATACTATTTTTAGCAATGGATTTGATGCCCTATGGATTTATTATCTATCTTTTGGCACAAGCAACCATCTTACTGATACGTTATGCTAACGCGTTTCGTTTGATCGAGAATCACACCAATGAGCTCGAAACAATCGTTGAAAAAAGAACGCATGACCTATCAGATCTGTTAAAACAACGAGAACTGCTCCTGCGTGAACTAACGCATCGCGTCAAAAATAACCTGCAGTTTATTATCGGTCTCTTGTGGATACAACGTAAAGAAGCCGATGAGAAGATGAAAAGTGCCCTCAAAACACTCGAATCACAAATCCAATCCATTGCTGCTGTTCATGAGACTCTCTGTGCTCAGAATAATGTCAGTACGGTGCAAATGAACGACTATATTGAACGGTTGATTTTTTCACTCCAGCGCCTCTATCCGCATCTAGAAATTTCATTTGATTCTGATGAGATTGTTTTTGTATCAACTGATCATACTATCTCTATAGGGCTTATACTCAATGAACTGATCACAAACCATATCAAATATTCGAAAGAGTTGCATCCCATTCATCTTAAGCTTACACAAAATAATAAGAAGAGCATTTTTTACTATAATGACGGCTATGATCACCAAGAAGCATTCCAAAAGGTCCAAAATTCTATCTCATTTGGTCTTCCAAAACTCGGCTGGGCAATGATCAAGGAGTTTGTAAAACGGATGGACGGTGAAATGATGGTTTATCCCAATCATATTGAGTTAGAATTTTTGAGTGATGGGAATCTTTAAATGAATCTATTAATTATCGAAGACGAATGGCTCGTAGCTCATTTTATAGCCGATGTTGCACTCATGCAATCGATCGAAGTCGTAGGAATTGCACAAAGTTATGATGAAGCGATGGAGCAAATTGATAAAGTCCATATTGATTGTGCTATCGTCGATATCAATATCAAAGGTCCAAAACACGGGATCGATGTCGCCCGTATCTTAAAGAGCAAAAATATCCCTTTTTTCTTTTTAACGGCGTATAAAGATATGGATACCATTCATGAAGCGACAGCCCTAAAACCGTTGTCGTATCTCATCAAACCGATCTCAGAAGAAAATCTGATCGCCGCTTTTGTACTCTTTAAAAATCTTCTCAATACACTCCCTCCCAAACCATTTCCTTTTTCTGTTGATAATAACGGAACGGTATTACTAGAGGAGAAAATCATCCCTCTCTCTGTAGCGGAGAGGATCGTATTTGCGCAGTTGATCAAAAACCGCAACAACATCGTCGCTCATGAAACATTTTTTGCTCTCTTGTGGGAAAATCCCGATGAGATTAACGGGGGAACCCTTCGAAACATCATCCTAAAACTCCGGAAACAGTACAATCTAAAGATCAATAATATTAAGAATATGGGCTATACCCTGTTAGAATAGACTTATTTTCCTAATTATGAGATGGCTTTATAGTGTGCCATCATCTTCTCTACCTATCATTAAAAGCTATCCATCTGTTCTGATGACACACCGATGACACTCTGCGTGTAAACTTCATACATAAAGAATTTAAACTCTCATAAGGTATGA
>NZ_JAQTYM010000003.1 GCF_028688295.1 Sulfuricurvum sp. | reverse complement strand
CAATTCGATCCAACCGCCGTCGCGACGTTTGCGACTATCGGTTACCGCGATACGGTAGAAAGGTTGTTTTTTGCGACCCATACGGGTTAAACGGATGACTGTTGCCATTGTGTGTCCTTTAAATGTTGTTTTGCACCAAGAAGTTTAGAAGAGTGTTTTACCCACAAAAGTAAAAGAAAAACCTCTAAGCTTCTTCAAATGCTAAAGACTAAACTCATAACGAGTGCAGTATTTAGCATTTGTGTTGGCAAAGTTAACGCGGTAAACGCGCACCTTGCATTTGACCCATCATACTCTGAAGGTCTTTCATCCCTGATTTACCGGAGAATCGTTTTGCCATTTTAGAGGCATTTTTAAATTGTTTTAAAATACGGTTCACTTCGATAATATCCAAACCGCACCCTTTTGCCAAACGGGCTTTTCGGCTGTTATTCAAGAGTTCCGGATCTTCGCGCTCTTTCACCGTCATCGATGAAACTAATGCTTTGATCTGTTTGAGCTGACTAGAGTTTTCCAAATCGAAATCTTTGAGTGCAGACGCCATGCCACCCATTCCAGGGATCATTCCCATAATGGATTTCATACTCCCCATTTTTTTGAGGCTCTCCATCTGCTCCAGGAAGTCGTTAAAGTTGAACTCCCCTTTTTTGATCTTTTTGGTAAGGATTTTCGCCCGTTTTTCATCGATGACCGATGCGGTTCGCTCAGCAAGACCTTCGATATCCCCAAGACCCATAAGGCGATTGACGATACGATCAGGGAGGAAGATTTCGAGATCTTCCATTTTTTCACCCGCACCGATAAAGCGAAGCGGTACTTGAATCTGAGAAGCGATACCTAAAGCCACGCCCCCTTTGGAATCCCCGTCGTATTTAGTGAGGATCACCCCATCAATACCGATTTTCTCGTTAAAGGTACCTGCGGTACGAACCGCGTCTTGACCACTAAGTGAATCGGCAACGTAGAAAATTTCATGAGGATTAGCAACGGCTTTCACTTCCGCTAGCTCGCCCATCAACTCATCGTCAATCGCCAAACGTCCTGCCGTATCGATCAATACGACATCAACCAATGCTTTTTTCGCGTGCTCAAGTGCCGCTTTGACCACATCAACCGGATTTTTACTTGCATCATCCGCGTAAAGTTCTACTTCGATAGAAGCACACACTTGACGGAGTTGCTCAACCGCCGCAAGACGCTGTAAGTCAGCCGCAACAACCAATACCCGTTTTTTCTGACGTGTTTTAAGCCAATTAGCAAGTTTACCCGTCGTCGTTGTTTTACCCGAACCTTGTAGACCCGTCATCAAAATAACGGTTGGAGATACCGGAGCATAGACAAATCCTGATTTCCCTTTGACGTCCAAAAGGGCATATAACGATTTGCGAAGCGCATCGAGAAATTGATCTTTCCCGATACCGCTTTGTTTGGTTTGGAGCTCAACCGAATCAATAAGGTCTTTGACGACTTTATGATTTACATCGGCTTTAAGCAACGCTTTTTTAAGCTCGCCAAGTGCCTTGGTCAACGCCTTTTCATCGTCGTGAAAACGGATTTTGCGTATGGCTGATGTAAATGATTCGGTTAGTGTATCGAACACTTTAGCTCCTAAATGCTTTGGTTACAGGGTATAAAAAGTTTCGAATTATACTTAATTTTTTCTTCAATTACAATTAGAGTATTTAACTTCCGAAATGCCCAAATACTTTCGGCTCAGGTGCTTCAAATGTTCGCCCCAATAACGTCACTTTTTTCGCGTGAAGCATTACGCGCTTCGACTGACGTCCGCCGTAGCTCTCATCCCCGATAATCGGATGTTGAGCGTATTTTAGGTGAGCACGAATTTGGTGCGTTCGTCCGTGATGGATAACAAGCTGAACTTTTGTCTTTTTTCCCGACACTTCGAGCGGTGTTACTTCGGTAATGGCAGGTTTGCCGTTTTTAGCAACCTTGGTGTAGGCTTTGTTCCCTTTTTTCTCCGTAATAAGCGGCTGATCGATGACGAATGGTTCACTTACCAATCCCTCTACCCATGCAACGTACTCTTTGTAAACATTGTCTTTTTTAAACTCTTGGATCGCTTTGGCTCGAAACTCTTCGTTTTTAACAAGCATCAAAACACCGCTCGTCTCACGATCCAAACGATGCAAAAGCTGTGAGCCTTTGAACTGTCGCTCAATCTCATCCGAGTTGACGAAAGCCGGTTTATCGATAACGATCAAATCCTCATTCTCAAATATCGGACGTGCCTTTTCCACTTTTTGGACGATGAACACTGTTTTTGCACTGATTTCACCCCGTGCGATCATCACCTTGTTATTCCCAACATAAACCAAACCTCTATCGATCAGTGATTTGGCCTCAGAGTTGGATATTCCCTCTTGCTCCGCTAGGAGCTTATACGCTTTTGGTTTTTCCATTTTATTTCTCCGTTAAATAATTTAATACTTTTTGCAGATCAACACTTCCATTGATCTGTGAAGGAGGCAAGGTTTCCGCATTTTTTAATGCTTCAGCAATACCTTCCAATGAGCTAAACTGCACATGAGCGACGTATTTAAATAGCTCACGCTGTAAAAACATCTCCTCACCGCTAATAATCTTGCACCCGAATGTCGCCGGTTCGAGCGGGTTATGCCCACCGATAGGTGCGAATGCCCCCCCTAAAATCGCTACATCGCTGATGGCGTAGAGGTTGTTTAGCTCCCCCATCGCATCGACGAGAACAATATCACTTTGCAATGCTTGTGACTCACTCCAACGTGACAGACTCATCATCGGAGCCGTTTTAGAAATCAGTTCCCCTACTTTCGCAAACCGTTCGGGATGGCGCGGAACGACCAATAACCGCGCAGAAGGGTTATGCTCACGGTAAGCGATAAACCCTCGGATGATCCCCTCCTCTTCCCCCTCGTGGGTGCTTGCGGCGACGATGATCGTCCCCTCAGGTTTAGAATACTTCTTACTTGCCTCGATCTTTTGGGCAAGTTTGATATTCCCGACCACTTCGACATTACGGGCACCTAATGCGATAAAGCGCACCATATCTTCGTTGCTTTGGCAAAAAATACGATCACATTGCGACAATAAAATTCGATAAAACCACCGCATCCGGTAGTATTTCGGAAAGCTACGATCACTAATGCGCGCGTTTAGGGCAATAACCCGTCCACCTCTGGTTCGCGCTAAACGAAACAACAGATACCAAAACTCCGCTTCGAGTACCACTACCGTTTTAGGACGTTCAATCCAAAACCATAACCACATCTCATAAGGGAGATAGCGTACCTGAGCGGCGTATTTGGATGCCGCTTCATATCCCGTGTGGGTTATCACACTGATAGCGATACGTTTGTCTCTTAATTTCTCCAATATCGGGGCAATCGCTTTTGCCTCTCCGAGAGAACATACATGAAACCAAATATCATGCGGTTGGAACGGAGGATTTTTAATTCCAAAAAAACGGGATGGAATTGAATCGCGATATTTCTTTTTAAATGAAAAAAGGATTAAAAGAGGAAGGGCAACGACGTAAAATAACGTCGCAACCAAAGTATAAAAAAGGTCGAAGACTACGTTACGCACCGATAGCGTCAGAAGACGGTTCAAGGAATAAAATACGTCCGCAGTGTGGACACATTGTTATCTCTTCACCTTTGATAACGTCACTGTAGACTTTATCGCTGATGGCCATATAACAACCCATGCACGCTTGGTTTCGTACCGCAACAGCAGTCGTATTTTTAGCCCAACGACGAATTTTTTGGTAGAACGACAACCCTTTTTGGTTCATCGCGCCGACCAATGTCTCTTTACGTCCAAAGACCTCTTTACGTTGCTCATCAATGCGTGCTAATTTAACATCAACATCTGCTTTAACACCGGTTAATGTGCTTTCGATTTCTGAGGCTTTATTTTCGAGTTCATCGATTTTACCTTGTTTATGAGAAATTAGTTTTTCCAAACGTTCAATCTCTTCATTGGCAAAACTGACTTGCTCTTTCGCAATCTCTTCTTCAAGTTGAAGTGATTTCATTTCGCGTTCAGTTTTAACTTCACCGCTTTTACGAGCATTTTCGTCAAGTTTTGCTGAAAGTTCCGCGAGGTGAAGCTCATTTTTATGCTTTTTGATTTGCTCATCTTTGATCTCTTGTTTAAGAGCATTAATCTCATTGATGATACTATTTTTAGTCGCTAGAAGTGCATCATATTGAAGATTAGCTTCTTCGATTTGCGGTTCAAATGCATCGATCTCTTTGTCGACCATTGAGAGTTCGATCAATTGTTCAAGGTGTTTGTTCATACGGTTCCTTTTGGAGTTACACAATTACCTAATTCAAGCTCAAAGATAGGTGAAGGGGTTTTTTGATGGTGAAATTATAACACTCAATCCTAATTTTTCCAAATGCCCCCCTAAAACGTCACCAAAATAGCGTTCGCTTTCATAGTGTCCTATGTCAATCATCGATAATCCAAGCGCGTGAGCTTCCATTGCATCGTGATATTTGATATCTCCGGTTAAAAAACACTCGGCTTCGATGTTACGCATTAACGATGCACCTGAACCCGTTACCAATGCACAAGTTCGGATATGTTCATGACATTTAACCCCTCGTGTATGTGGCAAGTTTAAAGCTGTTTTGATTTTTTTAGCAAAGGTTTCATACGCTTCGTCAACCCCTAAATAAGCGACAAATCCCTCTTTTGCGATAATGGGATAGCCTAAAACTTTAGTAGCAACGTAATCGTTAAGATGGGTTTGGTCAAAATTGGTATGCATCGCAATATTGCTGATATTTTTTCGAATCATAGGAGCCAGAATTTTCGCAGGATATTGGTTGAACTGAAGCTGCTTAAGTCCGCCGAAAATGATCGGATGGTGGGTAATCAAAAGGGCATTTTCGGGGATGGATTCGATCAACTCTTCATCTATATCGATACTGAGTACCACATGGGTAATTGCTTGGGAAAAATCGCCTACCAACAGACCGGAGTTGTCCCACCCCTCTTGTAAAGAAAAGGGAGAAATTTCATCGAGGTAAGTATAAATCTCTTTTACCGTCATTTTTCATAACTCCTTTTGTGCCGTTTGAATCTCACATGGACGGCTTGTGCACCTGAGAGGGGATCAGAGTATTTAAACTCAAACTCTCCCAAACTTTCGATCAAATCAAGAAGTTTTTTAAAACCGTAACTACGCGGATCGAATTCGGGAGATTTGTTGATGAGATTCTGTCCTATAGAGCCTAAATACGACCATCCCGCTTCGTTCGTTGTGTCTTCAACTGCATTGCGTACGAGTGCCAAAAGTGCTTTGTTATCGGATTTTATTTTCGCCGTAACTGCCTCTTTGTGATTAGCGTCTCGACGGAGATTCTCGGTGTAGATAAATTTATCACACACGCCAATAAACGCTTTAGGTGTTTTTTGTTCCCCAAATCCATATACCTTGATCCCCGATTCACGGATACGGCTGGCCAGACGGGTAAAATCACTGTCACTGGAAACAATACAAAAGCCATCAAAGTTTTTCGTATAAAGCAAGTCCATCGCGTCGATAATCATCGCACTGTCGGTGGCATTTTTCCCCGTAGTGTAGGCAAACTGCTGCATCGGATGAAGTCCGTGTTCTAAAAGGGCATTTTTCCATCCCTTAAGTTTAGTATCGGTCCAATCGCCATAAATCCGTTTGACACTGGCGATACCGTGGGAGGCGATCTCATCCATCAGCCCCGCGATGATAGAGGGTTGAGAGTTATCGGCATCGATTAATACAGCCAAACGGGCTTGATGGTCGATCATTGGGTACTCCCTAGCGATAAAAGTGCTTCGCGGGCTTGTGAGAAGTCGCTATCAATTTCCAAAGCACGTTTATACATACTTCTCGCTTCCTCAATATTACCCATATCTACTAATAAATTTCCGTAATTGTAAAATGTCAGTGCATACTCATCATCAATTTCAATCGCTTTACGATAATGATCTTGAGCACGTTCGTAAGCCATCTCTTGTCGATACAAAGAGGCGATCGCATTGTGCGTCAAATCATCATTTTCATCAAGTTCCAATGAGCGTTCATATAATTCGATCCCTTTTAGCGTATCTCCGCTCTTTGCAGTGACAAAAGCTAATTTGTTAATGATTTCGGGGTTATTCGGCTCAATTTGTGATGCCTCTGTGAGTGCATCTTTGGCAGTTTCAATCTCTCCGCTCTCATACGCATGGTCTGCTTGCGCTACTAAAGCCTCTGCCGTGGGGATATTTGCAACAGCTGCAGATTCGTTTACGTCAGCTTTTTTTTCTGGCGCATCTTCCAAGGTTTGGACGTGTCGATAGATCTGATATGCGAAAAAAAGTGTCGCACCAAGCATTAAAATTTGAAATGTAGACATAGTGTTCCTTTTTTGTAACGATAAGTATAATATAATCCCGTTAACTTAAAACCAAAATCGGTAACAATCATGCCTAATAATTACAAAGATCCAGCACTTTATATCAATCGAGAGCTTTCTTGGCTCCAATTTAACACCCGTGTTTTAAAACAAGCACAAGAGGAATCTCTACCTCTTTTTGAACGACTCAAGTTTTTGGCGATTTATGGAACCAATCTTGACGAGTTTTACATGATCCGTATCGCGGGGCTTAAAAAACTCTTCAGCGCCGGTGTCAATGTCTCAGGAGCGGACCGGTTTACCCCTTTGCACCAACTGCGTGAAATCCGTTCTTATCTGCATAAAGAGCAGCAAGAGGTAGAAGAATGTCTTCTAGGAATTATGGAAAAACTCGAAAAAGAGGGGATATTTTTTAAATCCTATAAAGAGACAACGCCTCAACAACAGCAAATATTGGATAAATATTTTAAAGAGAACATCTATCCGGTTATCGTTCCAATTGCGGTCGACGCTACTCACCCTTTCCCACATCTTAATAATCTTAGTTTTGGGCAAATCGTGAAACTTCGGGACAAAGATGACACAAGCGTTGAGCGTTATGGGATTATCCGTATACCACGCGTGCTACCTCGTTTTGTCGATATCGACAACCGTATCTATATCCCGATAGGAAGCATCGTCTCTGAGCACATCCAAGACCTCTTCCCCGGCTATGAACTCATCAAATTCTCAGCATTTCGTATCACCCGAAATGCCGATATCGCGATTGAAGAAGAGGAAGCGGATGATTTTATGGAGATCCTCGAAGAGGGGTTAAAACTGCGTAAAAAAGGGGAAATCGTCCGTCTTGAACTCAGTAATCATGCCGATGATGATCTTCTCAATTTCTTTAACCGTCATGCCAATGTTTTCAAAGATGATATTTATCGTTTCCAAACCTATCTCAATCTTGGAGCTCTCTGGCAGGTAGTCGGAAACAAAGATTTTGCCCATCTCACGAGTCCAAGCTTCAAACCTCGTAATCTTCCGCCGCTTGATTCAGATGAGAGCCTTTATACCATTTTAGACAAACAAGATCTCGTTATTTATCACCCTTTTGAGAGTTTTGAGCCGGTAGTTCGCCTCATCCAAACGGCAGCAAAAGATCCAGACGTCGTCTCTATCCGTATGACGCTCTACCGTTCAGGCTCCAAATCAGTCATCGTCCAATCACTCATCGCAGCAGCCGAATCGGGCAAACAAGTAACGGTTATGGTTGAACTGCGAGCCCGTTTTGATGAAGAGAATAATCTTCAATGGGCAAAAGCACTAGAGAGTGCCGGAGCGCATGTTATCTACGGCATCACAGGCTTTAAAGTTCATGCGAAAGCGGCGCTCATCACCCGTCGCGTAGATGGAAAACTTAAACAATACGCCCATTTGGGAACAGGAAACTACAACCCCTCTACCGCAACCGTCTATACCGATATCAGTTACATGACCAGTAACGATGCAATCACCTACGATATGACCCGATTTTTCCACTTTTTGACTGGATTTAGTAAAAAAGGGAAACTCAACGAGCTTTACATGGCACCGACCCAGATCAAACCAAAAATTCTCTCCCTAATCCATAATGAAACACGTATGGGAGCCGAGGGAATCATCATCGCTAAAATGAATGCACTGGTCGATGAAGATATCATCCGTGCCCTTTATAAAGCATCACAAGCGGGGGTAAAAATCGAGCTTATCATCCGTGGGGTCTGCTGTTTACGCCCTGGTGTTGAGGGGATGAGTGATAACATTCGTGTCATCTCCATTATCGGAAAATATCTCGAACACGCCCGAATTTTTTACTTTAAACACTCGACGCCGCAAACGTATATCTCTAGCGCCGATTGGATGCCGAGGAATCTGTTGCGACGTATCGAGCTTCTAACGCCGATTGCCGGTGAAGAGGCCTCCAACAAGCTCATCCAAATTTTGCAATTGCAAACGTCTGATAATGTCCTAGCACATGAGTTGAAAAATGATGGAACCTATGTTAAAGTGACACACGATGGGCAGAATCTGATCGATAGCCACCAAATCGTTGAAACCCATACCAACAAAGTGTATAATTCGGTCAAAAAACAGACTCCGAATTACGTGCAGCAACTCACTACACGCCTCTTCAAGGAGAGCTGATAAGAGGATACCAATGATTGGCAATTATTTGCACTACACCCCTGAGATAAAAGAACGTGTTTGGATTGCAGACTCCGCCGATGTCATCGGACGGGTATCGATGGGGGAAGATGTCAGCATCTGGTTTGGCTGCGTCGTACGCGGTGATGTCCACTTTATCACTATCGGTGATCGCTCCAATATCCAAGATTTAAGCATGGTTCACGTCACCCACCACAAACGTGACGACATGTCAGATGGTTATCCCACTATCATCGGTAATGACGTGACCGTAGGGCATCGAGTCATGCTACACGGTTGTACGATCGAAGATGCCTGCTTGATCGGAATGTCCGCCACGATCCTCGATGGTGCCGTAATCGGCAAAGAGTCCATTGTCGGAGCAGGTGCTTTAGTCACGAAAAACAAAGTTTTCCCTCCCCGTTCTCTCATCATGGGAAGCCCCGCAAAAGTCGTTCGTTCCCTTACTGATGAAGAGGTTGCAGAACTTTACGCCTCCGCCGCACGTTACGTTAGTTTCAAAGAAAACTACCGCGCACCGAATGTTTGATCTCGTAGTAGCCGCCGATATTCTCGGAATTGTCGCCTTTACTCTGAGCGGTTTTTTGGTCGGAGTACGCAACAATCTCGATCTCCTCGGTCTGATCATCTCTGCCTCTCTTACTGCACTTGGCGGCGGAGTCGTGCGCGATGTCATTCTGGGACGAACTCCTTTTGCTTTTAACGAATACTATCCTGCTATCACGGTCATATTAACTATCCTCCTTGCTTTTGCTTTTCGTTTGTATCGTCGTAAACAGTTGGAGCGTCAATGGCTTTTTATCATCTCTGATACGATTGGGTTGGTGGCGTTTAGTATCACCGGAGCACTTCTAGCGATCGAGGTAGAGTTTAACTTTTTCGGTGTTATGATCTTGAGCTTTCTCACAGCAGTCGGCGGCGGTGTATTACGTGATACGATGATTAATCAGGTTCCCTCTGTTCTTATCAGCGATTTTTATGGCTCCATCGCTATCATCGTTTCCGTTTTACTCCTGGTTTTAGCCCAAATGGATATGATCAATACGTGGGGCGTTGCCGGTGTTGCAACTTTTGCAATCTTTTTGCGCCTTTTAGCGTATACCAAACAATGGCATCTGCCTAAACTCAATATGGATCACTAATGTCAAAATTCAAACTGCTTTTTTTAGCCCTGCTTCTTGGAGGCTTCATCGATATCGGCCGTTATTTTATCTATCCGAATATCTCAGACTTAAACGATATTAGACCTATACCTACCGCTTTTATGGAATATCGCCAAGAAGAATGGGCAGAAAAGAATAAAGAGATGGAAATTACCCACAAATGGGTCCCGATCTCCAAAATCTCTCCGAACGTAATCAAAGCGGTTCTCATCGCCGAAGATGACGGTTTTTGGAATCATGACGGTTTTGATGTCAAGGGGATGGAAAATGCCATCGAGAGAAGTCTCAAAAAAGGGGTAGTTGCCGGCGGAAGCACTATCAGCCAACAGCTCTCGAAAAATCTCTATCTCTCCCCCAGTAAAAATCCCGTTCGTAAAGTCAAAGAAGCGATCATTACCTGGCGTATCGAAAATACCGTTTCAAAACGCCGTATTTTAGAGATTTACCTCAATGTGGCCGAATGGGGAGATGGGATATTCGGTATCGAAGCAGCTGCGCGCCATTACTATCATAAAAGTGCGAAAAATTTGACGGGCAGAGAAGCGGCACGTTTAGCGGCTGTACTCCCAAATCCGATCAAATACAATCCGATAGGAAGCCAAAAGTACGTTAAAAACCGAGCCCGTATCATCTATAAAATCATGAAACGCAGAGGAATAGTCATACCTCAATACCAAGAGGTGATGGCACCTCCTAAAAAAGAAGAAATAGCGGTCGAAAATAATGAAACGGAATCTGTAATTGAGTTATTCCCTACTGAAGAGATCGAAAACAACCTCCCCTTAGCGGATGAGAATGTACTTGAACCTACGACACTCCCCTTGAGTGAAGAATCAAACGATCCAACCCCCGCCGAGTAATTTTTCACCCTCATAAAAGACTCCGGCTTGTCCTGAAGCGACTCCGAAAACCGGTTCTTGAAGTTCTACGTGTGCATGCGTGCCATCGATAACGACATGGCATTTTACCGCCGTTGTACGGTAGCGGAGTTTTATTTCACAATCAAATTCAGTGCGATCATCGAATCTATTAACCCGTTCGAGATCAACACGTCTACACTCTAAATCTTCTCGCGTTCCAACGACGATTTGATTCGTTTCAGGTTTGATCTCAACAACGAAGTGCGGATCATGGGCACCGTGAACATTAAACCCTTTTCGCTTTCCAATCGTATAGTGCATGTATCCTTTGTGTTTACCGACAACTTTACCTTCCATATCGAGAACATCCCCTTCTTGATCAACGGCAACGTAGGGTTTTAACACATCCATATAGGTGGTTTCGACAAAACAGATTTCACTCGATTCACCCTGAGAAGCGAATGATTCTAACCCCTCGACACTCGCGGCGAAGGCTTTGATATCACTTTTGTGCCGTTCACCAAGAGGAAATAATAATCGTTTCACCAATGCGGGGTCAATGTAAAAGAGAAAATAGCTTTGATCTTTCGTATCATCATGTGCTTGAAGAAGATATTGTCCATCATGCCGAATGTAATGCCCAGTAGCAACGTAATCAGCCCCTAGAGAATCAGCAAATGCAACCATCGCACCGAATTTAATATTTCGATTACATAATGCACACGGGTTAGGGGTTTTCCCCTCTTTGTATGTTTCGATAAAAGGGGTAAAAACTTTTTCGTTAAATTCCTCTTGTAAATCGAGGATATGGAGTTTTACTCCCGCAAAATCAGCCGCCTTCTGCGCACGAATCTGATGAATCTCATGATAGCCTGGTTTGGAGTGGAGTTTCATATAAACTCCCTCTACCTCATAGCCCTGCTCTTTAAGCAGTAGGGTAGAAACGGTGGAGTCAACCCCGCCGCTCATTCCAATCAATACTTTTTTTGCCATTAAATAGGGCTCCCATCACATATTGGTCTATTATCAAAATACGAAGAAAGAACTTTGTAATACTTTGTATCGTCCAAACCTTCTTTTTCCAAGGTTGCCATTTGTGCAACCAGTGATTTTTCAATCTCTTGAACCACAAAAGCCAAATCATCCGTCAGCGTTATTAAACGCACATCTTTGGGTTCAATCATCCCCTCAGCAAGCATTTTATCGTTAATAAACTGCATTAATGGCGCGTAAAAGTCTGTTCCGATAACAAATAAACGCACTCCCCAAACTTTTCGGGTTTGTATCAACGTCAATGCTTCAAACATCTCATCAAGCGTTCCAAACCCTCCTGGAAAAATGACGTATGCCATTGAATATTTGACAAGCATCACTTTACGAGAGAAAAAGTAATCGAAGCTTCTCCCTTTGGTAATGTATGGATTGGGTTGCTGCTCTTCTGGAAGTTCAATATTAAGCCCAATAGATTCAACATTTTCATGATCATACGCTCCGCGATTAGCCGCTTCCATCACTCCGGGGCCACCGCCGGTTATGATGTTGTATCCCCGTTCTCCAAGCATACTTGCCAATTCCGTAGCTTGCTTATAATAAGGGTGATTTTCATCCAACCGTGCACTTCCGAAAATCGTTACCGATGGACCAAGGTCTCCTAATTCATCAAACCCCTGTACAAAGTCGGCAATAATCTTAAAGACACTCCAAACATCCGCTGACTTTATGTCTTTTACGTAACGATTACTTTGGTACTCTTTCTTTTTCCCTCGTCGATGTGGCACTTTCTACCCTTTGAGTTTATTCAGACGATCCCGTTTGGTTCCGATAGAGGTAATTTGAACACCAAAATTCCCATCTACGATCACCACTTCGCCCTGAGCAATCACATGATCATCTACTAAAATATCGAGTGGATCATTCGCCAGTTGGTTAAGTTCGATAACCGATCCGATATCCATACTAAGGACATCTTTTAGGAGCATTTTTTTCTTTCCGATACGGACGCGAACAGGAAGTTTAACATCCATAATGAGAGAGATATTTTTCATCTCACCCTCTTCGAGTTTTACCGCCGGTTCGATGGAGGGTTCATCAAAAATACTCCCCGTCGCCGTAGGGGCTACAGAAGATTTATTTCCACTCAAAGCAGTATTAATCCCAGCATCAATAGCGAACATCATCAAAGAATTAATAGAGCCCAAGGTGAAAGCAAAAACAAACATTTTGCTGAACGCATCGAGACTAACCTCGCCATTTTCAGCGATAAACTCTGCACGTTCAGGTTTGATCGTAAATTTAGGGAGCTCTTTTTGAGAAGAGAATGTGGTGCTCATAGCTCCAACAATATTTGAAACAATCTCTTTTGCCGCATCTAAATCTTCATCGGACATATCGTCTTTGCCCTCACCATCACCACCGAGCATCATGTCACCCAATGCAGTCGCGAGCTGAGGAGGCATCATTATGATCCCTTTTCCTGAGGCATCGCCGCTAAAACTGACGTGGATTAACGCGATGGGAGGGATAACATTAGAGACAATCGAGATATCTTCAGCTTCTTTAAGAGCAATAGAAGGTGCCTGACCCGTTAACCCCTCAATCGTGGCAACTGCCTCGCTTGCAAATACTCCTGCAAAATCACTCATCATCATTCTCCTCATCTTCTAATGGCCCGCGAATCATCTCTTTTACACCGCTGATACGTGCTTTACGTTTCGTTTCAAACTCTTTAAGCGCACGCTTAACTGCATCTTTTTCCGTATCAATAATCGAGGTAATTTGAATCGACTTACGAAATCGTCGTAGTCCCATATGACCGACGAAGCGTTCTTTACCATCAACACTTACATTTACCACATCATCCGCCGGAATATTCAGCCGTATTATATCGCCCTCACCTAATTCCAGTAACTCATGTAAGCTTAATTCCGCTTCACCAAGATTGACTTCAATATTCACATGAGCTCCCCCTAGGAGGACTTGTAGCTCTTGATTACGGCTTTTTTTCGCACTGGTTTCGTTAAGCATCAAATCACGACTGGCAAGCTTCGGCAATACCGGCTCCAATGCGATAACAGGATAACATATATTCATCATCCCCGAACTGTGTCCAATAATGATCTCCATAACGACCATAACAACGATCTCATTTTGAGCAACGATCTGTACAACATTCGGGCTTGACTCTTTTGACTCTACCTGTGGGTATAAATCGGTCACGGGGCCCCATGCTTCTCGAAGTGTCGCCATCATTACCCGTAAAATTGTTTCGAACAAAGAGAGTTCAATATCCGAAAATTCACGATTGGCTTCGAAAGGTTCACCTTTTCCGCCCAAAATACGATCCAACATCGGAAACGCAATAGAGGGATTGATCTCCAAAACACCGTTTCCTTCTAACGGCTTCATCGAAAAAACGTTAAAACTGGTCGGATTGGGAAGTGACATCAAGAATTCCCCATAGGTCATCTGATCGACCGAATGGAGCTGTATCTCAACGATGGAGCGCATAATCGCCGAAATCTGAGAGGCGATGGAACGGGCCATCTTGTCATGAATTCCTCGAAAAGCACGTAGTTGCTCTTTGGATACACGGTTTGGACGTTTAAAATCATACAGTGTAATTTGACGTTGTGAAAAGAGGGAGTCATCTCCTGATTCTAGAGCACTATCCCCCTCATCATCCACAACGTCTAAAAGGGCATCAATCTCTTCTTGGGATAAAATATCAGCCATTATTGCCCTCCTACTGCATCTTTAATCCGCCTGATGACCGATTTGTGAATTTGTGAAATACGTGATTCTGTGATGTTAACGATTTCGCTAATCTCTTTTAGCGTTAGTTCCTCAAAATAGTAGAGCTGAATAATGATTTGTTCCCGCTCTTCAAAGCTCATCAAAACCTTTTGGATGGCTTCAACCAAATCTTCATGCTCTATTCTCTCAAGCATACCGCTCTCCTCTGGAGTCCCTAACTGGTCATCCAACGGCATTACCGTGTAAATATCCGAAGCAATCCGCGCATCATGAATTTTTTCGACTTCAATTCCCAAAATAACTGCGAGTTCATCATCACTCGGTTCATCATCGTGTTCCGCCATGTAAATTTCGATTGCGCTGTCAATCTCTTTGATCAATCTCCGACTCGAACGGCTTACTGTATCAAGTGAACGGAGATAATCGAGCATTGCGCCATACACACGCGTCTTCGCATATCCCCAAAAAGAATCATTCTGAGCTTCGTCATAACGACGTGCCAATTTCACCAATTCCTCGGTTCCGATCGCGCACAAATCCATGTAATCAATTGAACTTGGAAGACGCTCTTTTAGACGAAACGACATCGCTTTGACCGCAGGAAGATACTGCAAGGCGAGTTGATCTTCACGATGTTTTAATTCCTGAGAATAAACATTTGCGCCGCTCATTCTGGTCTCCGCCCATTATCATCTAATAAATCTGCCTTATGGGTATAAAAAGCATCGATAAATTGTTCCCGCTTATTAATCTCACGAACAAAAAAATCCAGATTATGTTCATGTGAAGCTTTGGGAAAAGAGTTCGACTTAACTCCCAATGTTTGGAAAAAAAATCCAACACACAAATGGGAAAAAAGATAAAAAAAGACCGTTATAAGAAGAACAAAGCCTAAAAAACTTTCCGCAGAACTCGCTTTTAATATCCCAAAAACGATACCGATGAAAAAACCTTGTACCGTTAAAAATGAGACAAAATTTGAGCCCCGCATATCTTTTTACCCTTCTCTTTTAGTACTTAAATACCAAACTGACTTAGCGCCGTATTGGTTTAATTATTGAGTTAAAAATGTTCCATCAAACGTTTAAACAGTCCGCCTAACCCGCTCTCTTTGGGATCTACTAGCACATTGCGTTCCAGTTTTTTTGCGATACGCTTAACAATCTGCTCTAATTCCGTTGTCGGGGTAGCCGTCGGATACTCACGTGTAAATAATGCCCTTTTTTTGATACAGTTTGAAATTTTGGTGTCACTGGTAATTTGTCCGAGATAATTAAGTATTAATCCGCCACCGATATTCGCTTGTGCCACTTTATGAATTTTTTCAAACAATCCTTCAGCCTCTTTTGATGATCGTACTTGGTTCATAATAACATTAATCTCATTACGTAATCTTGCGGTAATCTTAATTGTTGCATAAGCATCGGTAATCGCCGCCGGATCAGGGACGGTAACAACGATCACATCATCACATGCGCGCAAAAAAAGCTGAATATGTTCCCCGATTCCCGCACCTGTGTCAATAATCATCACATCCAAATCATCCAGAACATTCGCTTGCTCCATAAACCGCTCGAATAATCCGCCTGATGCGTATTTAAAAATTTCTTCACCGCTCTCGCCGGGGATAAGGACGAGATTTTTCTCAATCGGTATCAAAATATCTTCTACTCTTGCTTCCCCTTTGAGCACGTGTAAAATATTTTTGTGAATTTTTACGTTGAACATGACGTCCAAATTAGCAAGGCCGATATCGGCGTCAAAGATGCCTACCTTAAGCCCATACTTCGCCATAAGATATGCCATATTGGAGCTTATGGTACTCTTACCAACGCCCCCTTTCCCACTTGTAATGGCGATGAACCGCGTTTTTTTAGCGCTCATATTTCGATTTTGGTTGACCAATGCTTCGAGTTTAGAGGCTTGGTGACTCATTTTTGCTCACTTTTTCCAAAACCGTTCATCAGACATTCCACCAAAAAGTCACTGGTAGCCACCACTAAATCTTCGGGAACCTCTTGGCCAACCGAAAAATAGCTGATAGGAACTTTCGTCTCATAAACAAGTGAAAAAAGATTTCCAAACCCCCGAGTTTCATCTAGTTTAGTAAACATCATCGTATCGATCCCTAGAGGAGCGAAATTGTCATACGTCGCTTTAAGATCTTCGTATTTGATCGAACTTGGCATCACCAAAACGACATCGACGCTATACTCCGTATCGTTACCACGCAGACACTCATAGATTTTTTCAATCTTTCCTTTGTCGTACGGAGAGGAACCCATAGTATCAATCAAAATATAATCACTGTAACGCAGAGCATTCAGTGCACTCGAAAACTCCGGCGGATCAACCACCGTCTCAATCCCTAATTTCATCATCCGCGCATACTGCATCAACTGCTCTACTGCTCCGATACGATAGGTATCGAGAACGACCAATCCCACCTTATATTTTTTATCGAGCAAATACGAAAAGCGCGCAGCAAGTTTTGCAATAGAAGTTGTTTTTCCGACTCCCGTAGGGCCGACGAGCATAATCACTTTTTTACTCCCCAATTTTGGAGCTGTTTCGAGGCGTACCGGAATCATTTTTCGCATCAATACTTGAAAATAGCGCTTAACGGTCTCTGAACTTTCTCTCATTTTAGAGGGCATGTGCTCCAACGTCAACTGCATAATCTCATCAAGATGACTTTGATCCATACCACTTTGGAGAGCAAGACGATAAATTTCAGCAAATTCAGGAGGAATAGGAGCTGATGTTTTCGGAGATTTTTCATCCCAAAACATATTTTGGATCAGTTTAACTTTATCGCCTAGTTTTTCAATTTCCTCTTTGATCCGTTTTAAATCTTCACTCTCAGCGGGAGGGGTTTGTCGTGTCGGTCGATCTGTTTCGGTCACTTCAGCAATTTTAGAAATTTGTTTTGCCGCTTCAGAAATATTATAAAGAACATCACTGCTTTTTTGTGCCAAAGGGCGTTGTTTCATAAACGGTTCGTTGTTTTTTGGCTTTGGTTTAGAGACTGGCATAGCATTCTCTTCAATCCCTACAACAATCTCATACAAAGCACTTTTGCCCAATGATTTTTTCTGGACTTCGCGTGTCTCGATCAGCATCGCCTCTTCACCGACCTCTAATTGCGCCTTTTTCAGCGCTTCAGCAGGGGTGGCACCGCTAAATGTCAAGATTTTCATTATATCTCCGTATGCTCTCTCAAGCCAAACTTTCTAACGGAATCGTCACACTAAGACGCTCATTCCAATGAGGATGAGGGATAGACAATTCTTTGGTTCGAACGTTACGATTTGCAAAGAATAGTATATCCAAATCCAACGTCCTCGGCGCATTCGCAAAACTGCGACACCGCCCAAAACGCTTTTCAATCCGCCAAATCAACCGCAACAATGTTCTTGGTTCCAATGAGGTTCCGATCTCGATCACTGTGTTGTCGAAATCACCTTGATCCAGATACCCAAAAGGGGGATTTCGCAGTATCACCCCGCTTCGGATTCTACATATCTGCGGTAATCTCCCCAAATAGTGCCAAAGATGATTCATTCGACGACGCGTATCCCCGATGTTTCCCCCAACCCCTAAAACAACGCGGTAACGATACCCATCAGCTTTAGAGAGTGTTTTTGGGAAATAACGATCGACATAAACACTATGTCTCTCGTCCAGTTTACGACGCAGCGCCATTACTCTTCTTCTGCACCTTGTTGTGCTCCTGCTTGCGCTTGACGCATCGCATTGATCTCACTGAGGATTTGCATCATCCCCACCATTGCCAAGTGGTAGCCAAACGGTCCAAAACCGATCACCGAAGAGGTACATACCGGAGCCGTCATACTTTTTTGGCGAAACTCTTCACGGCGGTAGATGTTGCTGATATGAACTTCAATCGTCGGAAGGTTCACTGCACTGATCGCATCGCGAATCGCGATAGAGGTGTGGGTATAGGCAGCAGGGTTAATGATGATCCCGTCCGCATCGCCGTAACACTCTTGGATACGATCAACGATCTCACCCTCTAGATTGCTTTGATAAAACTCGATATCGATCCCGTTTTGGGTTGCGACCTCTTTCATCTGTGCATGGATTTGCTCTAAACGCATCGGTCCGTATACTTGTTGTTCACGAACTCCCAGCATATTGAGGTTTGGCCCTTGGATAACGACTATTTTCATTGATTAAACCTTGATTGGTATTTTAAGGATAGATTATAAGGGGTTCTATATTATAAGGAACTAAATCGCTTAAATCTTGTCTCAACTCATTCCCTATAAAGGGAGATTATTCCTCATTGCGCTATACTTTATCTTTTTAAAATCAGTATGAAAGATCTCTTGTGCAAATCCTCCTCTGTGACACACTTTTTTCCAACGGAGTGATCCTTCGTGATCACGGTATCGTATATGAACAAACCATTATCGAGGTTTCCCCGAATGATGAACTGCGTTCTCGTTACGGCGAGCAATGTACTGAGTTAGGCGAAGGTTCCGTTTTGGTTCCGGGACTTATTAATTCTCATGTCCATTTGGAGTTCAGTGCCAACCTCTCCACACTCACATACGGTGAGTTTATGCCTTGGTTATCTAGTGTTATCACCGCGCGCGATGAGCTAATCAATGAGTGTGATGAGACGTGTACATCGAAAGCGATCAAAACCATGCTCACCAACGGTATCACCGCATTCGGTGCCGTTAGTTCGTATGGATTTGATTTGGAACCGTGTTTTAAAGCACCTCAAAAGGTTGTCTTTTTCAACGAACTTATCGGCTCCGACCCTATGATGGCAGATGCCCTGTATGGCAATTTTCAAGAGCGTCTTTTTGCCTCCCAAGAGCTAAAACGTGATGGTTTTTACCCCTCTATGGCTATCCATTCTCCCTACTCCGTTCATCGTATCTTGATCCAAAAAGCGCTTAAATATGCTCGCGAAAAACATCTTCGTGTTACGGCTCATTTACTCGAAAGTCCTGCTGAACGTGAATGGCTCGATAGCAATAACGGAGCCTTTGCACCGTTTTTCCAAAACTTTCTCAAACAGACTCAAGCCGCCAATACGGCGGAGGAATTTTTGAGCTATTTTCGTGACATTCCCACCCTCTTTACCCACGCGGTTCAAACCTCGGATAAAGAGCTTTCCCTGATCGCCCAGGGAAATCACACAATTATCCATTGTCCTATCTCCAACCGCCTACTGGGCAACGGGGTACTCGATTTGAAATCTCTAGAAGAGAACACCATCCGTTATGTTTGCGGCACCGACGGACTAAGTTCCAACTATGCCCTCGATCTCTTCGAAGAGATGAAAATTGCCCTCTTTATCCACCCAAATGAGGATTTACTAAGCCTCGCACAACAACTATGGCAAAGCGTCACCGCCCATGCGGCAGAAGCATTGCAACTCAATTGTGGTAAAATCGCTACAACTTTCGATGCCGATTTTCTGGTGATGCGGGTCAGCTATCCAATCAATGATCAACTGCCGATCCATTTGATTACTCAGCCGCATACCATCGAATCGATCTATATCAATGGAGATAAAATACAATGATGGAATTTGTTAAAAAAATCGGTAGCTGCATGGCTACCGGACTACGATTTATCCAAGGGCATTTCAAAGCAACCGTTTTGGTCCTCTTTGTCCTTTGGCTCATTCTCCCCTCTAGTGATGAGGGAATCACCCCCCATAATCTCCAAAAGATCGCCCTCACAGGACCAATTTTAGATGCAACTCCTATCGTTGAGCAGATCGATGAAGCAAGTGAAAACGACGATGTAAAAGGGGTATTGTTCAGTATCGACTCCCCCGGCGGAGCCGTTGCCCCCTCTGTTGAGATCGCTTACGCCATCAAACGACTCAGTGAAAAAAAACCAACGGTTGTTTATGCGGCAGGGATCATGGCAAGCGGCGGATACTACTCCGCGATTTGGGGAAATGAGATCATCGCCAATCCAGGGAGTATGATCGGCTCCATCGGTGTCATTATCGAAGGGGCAGACGTATCAGGTCTAATGGAAAAAGTAGGGGTAAAAACACAAGTCGTCCATGCCGGAGAGTATAAACAAGTAGGAACCATGGAACGTCAATGGAGTAACATTGAGCGTGCCGAATTAGAGAAAGTGATTAACGGAACCTATGATCTCTTCGTAGGCGATGTCGCACGTGCACGCCACCTCGATCTAAACCAAAGCACCGAATACGCTAACGCTCATATCTTTACCGCCGCTCAGGCGAAAAAAGTGGGGTTGGTCGATA
Organism: Sulfuricurvum sp.; assembly: GCF_028688295.1. GTDB lineage: Bacteria > Campylobacterota > Campylobacteria > Campylobacterales > Sulfurimonadaceae > Sulfuricurvum. Next base: position 60,825 of record NZ_JAQTYM010000003.1, on the reverse strand, counting down.
GCATCGGTGTCGAGTACGACGCGAAAAAACGGGTCGAAGTTCTCAGTAAAGTAACCGATCCGGTGTGGAATAAAGAAGACCCGATGGATAAATTTTTCAAACGGTTCGCGGCAGAGGGAGCCAGTTTAGCTCATATGTATTTTCCACCTGTTACATTGAAATAATTTTCTGCGTCATACCTAAAGGGCACAAGTACCTCTACGAGGTTCCCGACCTGATCGGGAATCCAGTCGTTTAATCCAAATATTTTTTCGCTATTTGTTCTATCGTCTCTTCAAAGACTACAAAATCATCTTCCAATCCCTAGACATAAATCATGTCCTTATAGATATAAGGTTTTAAATCACTTTTGATGGTTTCAGCCCTGACTAAATCGACTTTATGATTGAGATATTTTTCCAGATCAGCGAGATATTTGAGATATTTAAACATCGAAAAAGTTTTTCCTTTTTCGATCTCATAGACAATATCGACGTCGCTATCACTCTTCTCTTCACCCCGCGAAAAACTGCCGAACAATCCGACGAGGATCAAGCCGTCTTGCTGATAACGGGGCTTTAAAGCTTTGAGTATTTCAAGAATTTCGTTTTTTGTCATCTCATTCAATTTTATTGATTTTATAGTGATATTGTACCTTGAAAACGAAGAAATATTTCAGTTCCTTTTTATAATTCAAAATCCTGATAAGTAGATTTATTAACTATCACTCGTGAATTAATTATACTTTTTGCAATCTGCATAGTACTTGATCCATAATATTCATTACAAATTTCTATAAAATTCATTTCATAGTCAAATATATTTAAAGATAAAGGAAATGCTGCATGTAGAGAACTAAGATTTCTAACCATTCCACATTCTATTGTATAAATTACTTGTCCATTATATTTCAAACTCCATACTTGACTATAAATATTTTTATACGTCTCTGGAAAATTTTTCAATCTACATAATTCTTTGACGAGCTCATCTGCTGGAGCGAGATCATTTATTTCACTCCCATCTGAATTAAAAAAGAAATTTCCTTCAAAAACTTTTTCTTCCGATTCTTTAGATATTGAGAATGAAATATTATCTTTATAAACAAATACTAATTCATGATTTTCTGGAATGTAATAATCTACTCTTACTGAAGTTTTTAAAATTTCGTAAATATCTTCTAATCTCATAATTGACCTTTTTATTAATTTCACAAACAATCATATCATAAAACTTTGCTTACTCTTTACAAATTCCCTCTTAATCACCTATATGGAGAATACTCTTAACTTCGGAGCAAACAACGCAATGATCATTCATCGCATCAAACCGTTCCCCGACACAGAGTGTATCCAAATCGATCACTTTCCCCTCACGGGTGATCTGTGCAAATCCGCTTTTGTTTTTATTTTTGGGATGATTGGTATTAAACCCTTCAGTGAGCTGTGTAATCATAAACTGCTTTTGTCGCAATGTCGATTCGATGCTCTGCGTTAACCGCTCCATCAACGGAGTAATCTCCCGTCGGCTTTGATCTAAGCGTTGTGTCATCTGTCGATTTAAACGTTCTCGCAGCTCTTTAACTAGCTCGCTTTGTACCTCTAAACGATACTCTACTCCGTGACGTTTAAATGCCTCTTGCATCGAGAGGAGCTGTTCACGTTTACGCTCCAAACGTTGAGTAATCATCCCATAAGCACTGTATCGAATCTCATCGATACTCTGAGATAGCTCGTTTTGATCGGGTAAAAGCATCTGCATCGCGGCGCTCGGTGTCGGTGCGCGCATATCGCACACGTAGTCGCTGATTACCCAATCGATCTCGTGACCCACCGCTGACATTACTGGAGTCTTCATTGTATGTAGTGCATCTGCAACAATCTCTTCGTTAAACGCCCATAAATCCTCGATACTTCCACCGCCTCGTCCCACAACGACCGCATCCGCATTCAGCGTATCGGCATAACGCAAAGCATCGGCAATCTGTCCCGCCGCACTCGAACCCTGAACCAATACATCCAATACGATGAGTTTGACCAGCGGCCATCGCCCAGATGCGACGCTCTGCATATCTTGCAATGCGGCACCTGTCGCGGAGGTGACTAAAATAATCGTTTGGGGGAATTTAGGAAAGCTTTTTTTGCGTGTCAGATCGAAGTACCCTTTTGATTCTAACTTTTGTTTGAGTTGCTCGAACGCTACCGCCAAAGCCCCCGCACCGTAAGGTTCGGCACTAAATGCATTGATCTGATATTCGCCACGCGGTTTGTAGAGGCTTAATGCCCCGTGTAGGATGATATGAGCCCCCTCTTCGAGAGAGAATTTCAAGCGTGCAGCGTTGCCCTTGAACATGACACATTTGATCGCGGAATCGTTGTCTTTGAGGGTGAAGTAGATGTGTCCGCTACCGTGTTTGGTAACGCGGGAGAGTTCCCCCTCGACACTGACGAATTCAAAGGAGGTCTCTAAAAGAGTTTTGATCTGTTCATTCAGCGAGGAGACACTTAACATTGCATTTGACATCTTCTATCCCACTATTTTATATCGGTTGCTTTGTATGCTTGTTTTTCATGAGTAGGTGTTGCTGGAAATGCCAATACTAGTTGACGATCCCGTACCATCTCAGTCAAATGTTGCTTACGTAAAGCGTCAGGACTTCTATTGAGAAAATACGCCAAAACTGATAACGGTATATATTGACCTGAACAAATATCGAGAATGATTCTTCTCATAACTTGTTTCGGCAAACGTCCATCTGTAGTTTCTTCTGCCATAGATAATAAAAATTTCAAATATTCAGGATCAATGTATCTCACATCATCAATGACTGGTGCATCCAAATGATCACTTATCAACCTACCTTCTTCATCTCGAATTACACCAGATTGTCCTAAGCTACCTTCGGATATTCCTAAGCTACCTTCGGATATTCCTAAGCTACCTTCGGATATTCCTAACCTCTGAGGTAAATTATGAGTAAACACATCATCTGGTGTTGGCAATTGTACGCCAGGTAATACATAAACAGTACCTCGTGACTTCCCAGAAGACTCTAAAAATCCATTTTTCACTAATTTCTGCAATGCCATGGATATATCATGAGCATGATCAGAGACAAGCTCAAGTAACCGATTATGTGTAACAACATTTTCTAAAACAGCAGTTATCATTGCAGTACGTTCTAATTGATTTAAACTATCAAAATTTTTACCAAACATACGCCGTAAAACTTCTATTACTTCGGTTGGATATAAATCGATCATACGAAGCTCAAGTAATGTTTGTTCTGGTTCATCTTTTTCATATAAAAAAGGAGGACGCCATTCTTGACTTTTCCATCCGCCAAAAATTTTTGGAACTCCTGAACCTGCGCGTTCTCCAAGTCCGATCATAAGAAACATTTGATGCATTAATCGATTTCTACAATCACTCTCTCCACCTTGCATTACTTGTTCAATCGGAAGACGTAAATTACCGGGATTTCTAAATCCAAACATATCAGGTCGTTTAACAACTAAAATAGAAATTCTTCCTGAATAATCTGCATGAACAATAGTATTTACTAACGCTTCTCGTAGTGCTTCGTGTACTGGAGTATCTTCACGTCGTTGATCTCCTTTGAGTTCAAAAGGGGTCTTCAAATCAGCAACAAGTTTACGATAGACTTTACGGTAAAAATCAAATAAGTTTCCCGACCATGTCCCATCTGGGACAATACGATCTACCCACCGTTTTTCCGTTTTTGCTTCAGGTCTTTCTTGATAATCGATAAAATAATGTGGCATCGCTTCTTGAATTGAAGGCCATTTACCAAACATCAACAAGCCTGCTATGGTTAAACCTACTTCTTTTGTCTGGCGGTCTTGCCTCCAACCATTAAGTTGTCTCAAAAATTCAAGTCCATCATAATCAAGAAACGGATGTGTCGGATTACGATCACTCAACATCTGACGATAAATGCGTAAGCTTTCCAAATCGATATCATCAAGATTATATCCATCTAAAATTTTACTATCCCGAATGTCTTCAACTTGTTCGGCTAACATTCGTTTTATTGTTTCATCATCACATCTTCTATCACCTTCATGAAGACGTCGATAGGTATTTCCTCCAAAAGGATTAGCATTTAGAAATACAGGTTTTTGATGACGTGTTGCACGGGGAATATCAATGATTATAATTTCTGCTTCATCAATAGGCAAGCGTTGTATATTTTTGTCTAATATGAGATTATGACTTACTTTTTTAGGATTGTTAAGATTGTCAAAAAGTTCTTTTAATACTTTTTCTGCATCTGGTACACCTTTTGGCTCAAATACTCCATGCTTTTCTTTAACCCCGAGTATAACAACTCCGCCATGAGTATTAGCAAAAGCACTGTACGTTTCCCAAAAACTTTCAGGTAGTTTTCCACGTCCATCTTGCCCAATAGCAAGTTTACATTCTAGCTCTACAGATTCAGATAACCATTGTAAATCATCAAGCGAAGATATGCTAAGCATTTTATTCCTTTAACCTACAACTTGGACAATACTACCTACTTTTTACGGGCAATCATCAACGTCGAAATATCCATCGAAAAGCTTTTGGTATAGAGCATCTCAAATCCCGCTTCTTCGAGTTCGGCTTTCATCTTGGCAACCGTTAAAAAGCCTTCAATAGAATCGGGGAGATAGCGGTACGCTTCATAATTATTAGAGATCAAACCGCCGATACGTGGGAGGACATTGTTCATGTACCAATCACGCACCTTTCCGAGCATGGATGGATTTTCATTTTTCATAAATTCGAGGATAACTACCAATCCCCCCGTTTTTAATACACGGTTAAATTCGCGTAACCCTGCTTGGCGTTCAACGACGTTACGGATGCCGTAAGAGATACTGATGATATCAGCAGAAGTTTCCGGTTTTGGAAGCTCGGTTGCGGGTGCAATGTGAAATGACATCGTCGGAAATTTCTCGCGCCCGACACCGACCATCCCCTCACTAGGATCAACCCCGACGATTTCAGCCACAGCGATGCCCGCTTTATCGGCACGACGTTTCCAGTATCCCATCATATCACCCGTACCGCATGCAACATCGACTATCGAATCCATAGCTTTTGTGGAGCAATAACCAAACGCTAAATCGCATGCTTTGCGACGCCAAAAGGTATCGACACCCATACTAAGTACCCGATTGGCACGGTCATACGTTGGGGCGATATCGTTGAACATCGAGACGATTTTTTCTTGTTTGGTCATAAAAATTCCTACTTCTTTTTCATCCAAAGGATAATATTATCGGTGATTTTAGCGTGCAGTACCTCAAAATCCTCTTGTATGACTCCAAGACTCTGTGATCCCCCGCCGATTTTGGGTGCAATGTAACTTAGATACCAATCACTCGTATCACGGGTTGCGCTAAACATCCCTGCACCCCCTTCGATCATCACCAGTCGATACTCCTTTATCCGCTCCAAATCTGAGGCGATAAAAACTTGACGATTAGGGATATGAAAAAGGGGGATTGATCGATCAAACTCTTCATTATGTGAATAGATCAACACATCGGGAGCTTTTCCATTGACCAGTCGTGCATCGAGTGTCGGGCGATCCTGTCGCACTGTATTACCGCCGATCACGATCAAATCGCATTTATCACGTAGGGCATGAACATGCACGCGTGAGCTCTGTGAGCTGATCGTTCCGTTATCAATCGTCCCATCGAGACGCTGTGCCCATTTAAAAAATACAAAAGGGTTGGTTTGCCACTGGATAAAAGGGGCCAATAGAGCATTCCCCTCACTCTCCATCACCCCAAAAGTACATTTAATCCCTGCATCTTCGAGGATTTTTTCCCCATTCGCAGCCTCAGGATTAGGGTCTTTGCACGCGATAAAAAGTTCTTGAATCTCTAAATCTCGGATGAGCAATGCACATGAGGGGGTTTTTCCACTATGAGCACACGGCTCCAGCGTCACCGCCATAGAAATCGTTTTAAAAATGCCGTTATGATGAGTTCTGAGGTAATCGTGTATGGCGTGGGAATCATCGCTAGTAGCAATAGTGCTATCCCCTGAGAGAATCGTATAGGCATTCCGCAGTGCATAAACTTCGGCGTGGGGACCACCCGCGATTTTATGCACACCGAGAGAGAGGATTGAACCATCCGAAGAAATACACGCTGCACCGACGGCAGGATTAGGGAAAGTGAGAAGTTGATACTCCCACGCTGCTTCGAGCGCGAGTTTCATAGCATGAAGTGCGGTGGTTTTCATTACCACTCGAAGTAGGTTTTAGCCTTGCTGATTGAGCGGAAAGGGATTTTTTGCTCACCGTTCTCTTTGGTCATTAAAATGATCTCATCGTTTTCGACACCGATCATTTCACCCTCATATTTCTCTTTAGAAATGGTACTCAAAGCAACTTTTTCACCCACTGATTGGATAAAGTGCTCTAGTGTTTTGAGACGACGCTCAATGCCGGGTGAGCTTACTTCGAGACGGTATTCACCGCTTACCGGAGAGGTAACGTCTAATAATGGATTGATAAGATGGGTGAGTTCAGCACATTGGTTGAGCGTTACTCCACCAGGAGCGGTAACACTGACACGAAAAATTGTGTTCTCATTTTCATTAAGTACGGCAGTATCGTAGAGAGACAAGCCGATAGATTCAACCATTTTTTTGATGTCAGATTCAAGACTCATCTTTTTTCTCCTTGGCGATTTGGGCGAACAACGCCTCGATATTTTGACTTCGTTTGAGGGTATCATCAAACACGAAGGTCATACGGGGGCTACGAAACCACCCTTGATCTTTCATACAATGCTCTTCGATAATCGGGCGCGCTTTTTCGAGCAGTTTTAAAAAGGCGGCTTGTTCTTGCGGAGTGTAGTGATGAGGATCAAGATAGACTTTTGCATCGCTTCGTCCGCGGGAACAATGGACATCGATTACATCCACTTCACGCACACGCGCATCGGAGAGTTGGCTGATCGCTTCGGGAATCAACTCTTTGAGAATCGATTCCGTTCGCTTGATTTTTATTTGTGCCGGCGTCACAGGGATACTTTTGTCTCGATTTTTTTGAAGGTTTCGATAACGTCACCCACTTTGACATCGGTGTAGCCGTTGAGAACAACACCACAATCCATCCCTTTACCAACCTCTTTGACATCGTCTTTGAAACGTCGGAGTGACGTAAGATCACCTTCATGGATAACAACACCCTCACGGATAACGCGAACCATTCCGCCGCGTACGAGTTTACCGTCAACAACCACACATCCTGCGATAGTTCCTGAGCCTTTAGGCATTGGGAACGTGTCACGAACTTCGGCTTGTCCAGTGTTCTCTTCTCTAAATTGCGGTGCCATCATGCCGCCGAGCAACAATTTAACATCGTCGATCAACTGATAAATAATAGAGTAGGTTTTGATCTCTACACCCATCTGTTTAGCCATCGCGTTAACATTACCCGTAGGACGTACGTTAAATCCGAGTAGTGCACAGTTTTCGCTGTTGTTGACCAATGCAATGTCATTTTCAGTGATTCCACCGACACCGCTAGAGATAACTTCTACTTTTACCTCTTCGTTACGCAACTCTGCAAGAGCCGATTTAATCGCCTCAAGAGATCCATGAACGTCGGTTTTAAGAACGACTTTAAGGGCTTTAATACGACCCTCAGCGATCAATGAGGTCAAATCATCAAACGATGCTTTGGTACTCAATGAAAGTTCGCGGTGCCGATCATACTCGGCACGTTTTTGTGCTACTTCGCGCGCTTCACGATCACTCTCCATCACCATCATCACTTCACCTGATGGCGGTACGTCACTGAGTCCTACAACAACCGCGGTTTGACTCGGTCCGATGTGTTGAAGCTGTGCTTTACGATCACTAATAAGTGCTCGAACGCGTCCATAAGCCCCGCCGCACACGATGTTATCACCGACGCGCAATGTTCCGTTTTGAACGATAACGGTAGCAACCGGTCCACGACCTTTTTCCAATGTAGACTCAACAACAACCGCTTTTGCCATAACATCAGGATTTGCTTTGAGTTCCATCACTTCGGATTGGAGCAAGATCGCCTCTAAAAGCTCATCGATACCTGTCATTGCTTTAGCCGATACGCCGACAAACTCGACATCTCCGCCCCACTCAGTAGGGTTAAGTCCGAGTTCTGCCATTTGTGCTTTAACCATATCGGGATTAGCACCCGGTTTGTCCATTTTGTTCACCGCAACAATAACCGGAACCTTAGCCTCTTTCGCATGTTGAACCGATTCGCGGGTTTGAGGTTTAACCCCATCATCTGCCGCTACTACGATAACGATAATATCGGTAAGTTGTGCACCGCGTGAACGCATTGCGCTAAACGCTTCATGCCCCGGAGTATCGAGGAACGTAATCAATTTACCTTTTTGCTCTACTGAGTAGGCACCGATGTGCTGAGTGATTCCACCCGCTTCGCCGTGGGCTACTTTTGCATTACGGATCGCATCAAGGAGAGAGGTTTTACCATGGTCAACGTGACCCATGATGGTGATAACAGGAGGACGCTCTACTGCACCCTCACTGTCTTCGTGCTCTTCATCGTATGCAGTCTCAAGATTAAAGGCATCTTTTGGATCGATGGTGGTTACTTCGACACCGAACTCACTCGCCAAGATTTCGATTTCGTCTTTACCGAGGAAGTCATTTTTAGTCACCATCATTCCGAGGTCAAAAAGGACTTTAATAACCGCAGAGATAGTCTGACCTACTTTTTCAGCAAACTCATAAACACGGACATCTTCTGCGATTTCAACGTGAGTAATAACTTCATCTTCTTTAGCATCTTTCGTGTAACGTTTACGAGCTTCACGAGATACTTGACGTGGTTTACCACGATTAGCACCCTGTTTTTTACCCGCGTTACGACCGATCGGTTTTTTCTCTTTCGGTTTTTGCTCTTCTTCCGGTGGCAAATTAGCACCCAAATCGTTGAAGTCCATCAAAACAACTTGATCTTGCTCATAGTCCATAGAGACATCGGAGATTCCGCCGCCGAAAATATCAAGGCGAACCCCTTGATCTTTTTTCTGTACCGGTGAACTGCTATTTTGTGTTTTTTTCGCTCGTTTCGCTTCTAATTCACGTTGAGCCTGCTCACTTAATTTGCCATAACTGGAGACATGTGTAGCTTCTTGACGGGCAGGAGCTACGACTTCTTCTTCAACAGGACGCTTTTTCTTAACGATTTTTAATCCTGAACGCTTTGGAGCATCTGGTTCAACAGGTACAATTTCCTCAACAGGTTCACTCTTAACTTCAACAACAAGAACTGGTGATTCTTTTTCAGTTGAGGATACTACTGTAATAATCTCTTCTACATTAGCAGGTTTAGGGGTAGATTTAGGTGCAGAGCTCTCAACGGATGCACCGCTCATGATATAGTTCATGATTTGCTCAGCTTCTTCGATCGAAACCGAACTTGAGGCAGTTTTCACGTTTAGCCCCATTGCGGCTGCTTTATCCACTACCTCTTTCGAATTGATACCAAGTTCCTTGGCAATTTCATGAACTCTAACTTTATCCATCATTAACGATGATCTCCTTTAACCGATTCATTAGCTCTATGCTAGCGCCGCTTTTACATTGACGGGACAACTGACCCGGAGTTTTTTTATGATCGATGCAAGATCGGCACATATAAAAACTTCTCCCTTCGTAGGCATAAGGTTCTAAAGACCCATTGCGACACTGAAGGCGTAAAAGTGCTTCTTGAGCGAAGCGCTCACGACAAACTACGCACATGCGTATAGGCTGATGTAACTTTTGCGCCATTATATCCAATACTTCCTTAGTTATCGTTCGACAACTAAACCGTCATTGTCAAAACCTAAGATTTTGATCTCAAAATCGGTAAATTCCGATTTGAATTTATCGGCTAACATCTGGGCATCTTGGTCATAAACCATGTTAAAAAATGTCGATCCACTACCTGATAATGTAGACATCAATGCCCCGTTATCGTATGCCATTTTTTGCACGGCAAAGAGTTCAGGCAACATCTTCATCCTTACTTTTTGGTGAAAACGATCTTGGGTCGCGAGACGAAGCATCTCCCAATCCTCATTAAAGAAAGCCCCCACTGTCACCGCAGTATGGGAAAGATTAAAGACAGCATTCTCTTTACTATACGATTTAGGGAGTGTCGTGCGCGATTTAGCAGTTGAGATCGGTTTGTTAGGGATAACAACCACCGCTTTGAGATAATCAGGGAGATGTTTTTGCTGTGAAAAAACCTTTTGCTTCTCCACCATAGCTGCATTAAATCCCCCCATTACTGCGGGGGTAATATTATCAGGATGACTCTCATATACGAGGGCATGATTGAGTATGCGACGCTTGGAAACTTTTACTCCTGCTGCTTCATGGGCGCAGCTGATAGCGCTAACGATAACGGCAGATGAACTACCTAGACCGCGCGACATCGGGATTTGGTTGTAAAACGTAAATTTGAAATTTTGGCGTTTTTGGGTTAAACGGCGATAGTGCTCATTGAAAATAGAAACGAAAAGATTATTTCCTTTAAGGCGAGGGTTGTTTTCTCCCTCACCTTTGATGGAAACGGCAAAAAAACGTGACGGCACCAATTCTACTTGGTTACGCAAATCAACAGCAAGCCCTAATGAATCAAATCCGGGTCCTAAATTCGCACTCGTTGCAGGTACACTAACGAACAAATTATTTCCTTATCCTACGGCATCAATCCCATAATAAGGGAGATTATCCGAATCAAAATTTTGTATATCGATAGAATGGGGGAGTTCAAAGGCGGTAATCTCAGGTGAGACCAACGGTTCTAACTCAATGGTTGAGCTATTTTTAACAAAATAGAGCTTTCCAACTGCTTTGATGGGACTATTTTGGTTAAAAAAGAACGCATCCGTTGCCAAAAGGGGAACTTTTTTCGTGATACTGAGGGTTTTGAGAAAAAGATAGGTAACTTTGATCCCCATAAAACTCCCGGGACCTTTGGCATAGATCAAATGAGAAAAAGAGTATTTTTTTAATAAAGAATCGAAAATTTCAGCCAATACATCCGAACTCATACCATCACTTTTAATCTCTTCGACTAACGCTCCTTCTTTGTAAATGCCTACAAGAACAGGAGAACCGAGCGCGATCACGAGGGCATCATGCATACGCTTTTGCCAACTCTTTTGACTCAGTGTACGCGAGTTCAACAATCTCATAATTTGCCGGATCTTTAAGAAGCTCCAACGTCAATTTGTGGTTGAGATCATGACTCCCCGCGAACGCTTCGTAGTTACCGATAAAATTCATCCCAATCAGCGACATATCCCCGATAGCATCGAGGATTTTATGACGAACAAACTCATCCCCGAAACGTAACCCTTCTGGGTTGAGCACTTTTTTGTCATCCAACACCACCGCATTTTCCAAACTTCCGCCCAAGGCGAGCCCTTTGGATCGGAGGTATTGCACTTCGTGTACGAATCCAAAGGTCCGTGCGCGGGCAATCTCTTTTTTATAGTTCTCTTTGGTAAACGCTAAAACATAGCTTTGTTTATCAATGACGGGATGGGAAAATTTGATCGTAAAATCGTAATTCATGTCATTGGAGGGGATCAATTTAACGTATTTATCCCCCTCTTGAACAATAACCTCTTTTTTGATTCGCATAATTTTTTTTGGCATATCTTGAGGTATGATACCAGCTTCTTCAAGGAGCATACAAAAACTCATGGATGAGCCATCCATCACCGGCACTTCATCGGCATCGACAATAACACGTAAGTTATCGATACCATACGCATAAATCGCGGAGAGCATATGCTCAATAGTTGAGATAGTAACACCTTCACGCCCGATTACCGTTGCCATTTTTGTATCAACAACATTCTCAGGAATCAAAGGGATAGATACCCCTGCATCGCTACGGTAAAATACAATACCGCTATTCGCAGCCAACGGCTCAAGTCTCAATTTTACCGGAGAGCCTCGATGCAAACCGATCCCTACTAGTTCAACACTTTTACCAATCGTTGTCTGCATCATTGTTAATTCCTTATTTACCATCAAACAAAAATTATTTAAAAGTTAATTATATCGGTTTTAGCGTTGATTAATTGTGAATTTTGCACTTTCAATAACACTGGTAATATTGTCATAAATCCACTTTGTATCCATCCATTCTTCAGGACGAACCTCAATTCCTTGAACCAAAACACCAAAATGGAGATGATCTCCCATAGCATAACCACTGAGGCCTGTTTTTGCAATTTGTTGTCCTAGTGCGGCAACATCTCCCTCTTGAACATGGACATCAGAACAGTGTCCATACAACGTATAGAGTCCAAAACCATGATCTATAATTGGTAAGTTTCCGTAAATTCCATTCTCTTGAGAAAAAACAACTTTCCCACCATTGGAGGCTTTAATCGCTCCCATCGAAACGCTCGCCAAATCAAGTCCCATGTGGTATGCATTGGAGATATTTTCCTGCCCTTTATAGCTATAAATGCGATGATCTCCAAAGTCTGCAACTTTTTGACCGTTTACCAAGGGGTAAAAAGGTTCAGGTGTAAACTCTGTAATGATATTCTTCGATACTTTTGAAGTTACTTCATGAATTACTTTTTCATTATCAGCACGTACTTTTTCGTTGATAATACGAAATTGTTCCAAACGATCATCTACTCCAGCCGTTTGTTCGTAAACGTTGGCCAACTCTGCAATTTTACCGTCTAAAAAGGCATCACTAAGTTCAATATTCGAGACGCGATAAACATGGTCTTTTAAACGAAGAGGAATTGCATTTTTGGTTTCATTTCCGGCATGGTCACGGGCGACAACGGTTGCACTAAAGGTTTGCTCTTGTACCGGCCATGCTACTAAAGAGGCGTAATATCCCTCTTTCATAAACGGTTGCGCAATAAAGGTTTTACCGAAATTGGTCTCGATTTTCAAACTTTTTAGGTGAGCATCTTCGGCTTTGAAAATAACAATTGCCGCTCCACCTTTTTGAATTTTATAAGAGTTCGCGATAATCGCGAGTAGCGGACGACGCTGATCAATCACCAATGTAATCTCTTCTTTATAGGTATTACCCATAAAAAGACCCCACAAGCTATTATCTGTTGCTTCAATTTTGAGCGTTACCGAAGCTGCTTCAACACGGCGAACCCCTTTTGGAGGGAGAACCGAAAATGTGTTTTTCACTTTAGATGATGGTCTGTTTTCTTCGACGACAACCCACTCTTCGTGTGGTGTAGCAATCGTTGCCTTGAACGATTTTAATCCACTTTTATCTTCTACCGAAACGCTAATAGGATCTTTAAAATTCCAATATCCGTCATGACTTAATGTCACTTTTGGATCTTCTCGCTCAAACGATGGTGAAAACGCCATAAATCCTATGGCACCCACTACCACTGCCGCTAATATCCATCCTATAACTCCCGAATTGTTTCGGCCTCTTCTCACACAAACTCCTTTGTTATCACACTCATTATGTTCTCTACTAATTCTGAATAATTCTTCTGTTTTAATCGTGTACCTGCACGCTTAACATGTCCGCCACCACCAAACAACCCCATTATTCGTGAAGCATCCAGCGTTCCATTACTCCGCAATGAAACTTTTAAGCCCCCGAGAGGATGTTCAAAAAAGATAATAGAAGCGTGAACACTCCGTATTCCGAGTGCTTCATCCAATACTTTTTTACATTCGCTTATGATGGCACCCGTCTCTTCTAAAAGAGACAGGGGAACTTCAAAAACGGCTAATCGCCCATCCGCAAGCAGTTTCATCTCTTTTAACAACACACTGCGAACACGAATGGATGCAAGTGAACGGCGTTGATAAAGCCACTCAACACACCGTGAATGGTCGGCTCCAGACTTTATCAATGCATGCGCAAGATCAAACGTTTTCAGCGAACATTCTGGATCGCTAAAACACCGAGAATCATCCAAAAGTCCCGCATAAAGCGAAAGTGCCATTTTACCATTGATTTTTATATCATTAGTAACAAAAAAGTCATAAACGACTTCAGTTGTGCTTATCGCGTCCGTATTGATGATATTGAGTGTTCCGTAAAAGTCATTACTCACATGATGATCAATATTGATCAGGGGTATCTCTTTTTCAATTCCCAAACGCCCATAACTCCCACAATCAAAGCTAATCATACAATCAGCATCATCAGGGAAACGGTCTGTCAATTTCTCAAACCACGGCAAAAATCCTAAATTAGGATTGATCTCCTTAGAAACACAAAATAATGTCACTTTTTTTTGGAAACGGATAAGATAAGAGTAAAAAGCACATGCAGAACCCAGTGAATCGGCATCTGGGTTGGTATGGGCGATTAGAACAATATGGTGCGAAGAATTAATCAGGGATAAAGGCATAAATACTCTAAAAGTGCCTATATTTCAGGCGGAAATATGGTGATTATAACACGTCTCTCCCCATTTTTTCTTGATCGAAGTAGGTTACTTGGTTTCGTCCATTCTCTTTGGAACGGTACATTGCTGCATCGGCATGACGTACCAGCATCTCGACCTCTTCTCCATGATCAGGATAAAGTGAAGCTCCGATACTCGCCCCGATCGTTATAACATTTTCATTAACCGAAAATGGCTCTTTCAGAGTTTTTAACATACGTTCAAATAGGGGTTGAACATCTTCAAGAGTATCAATATCGCTAAAAATAACTACAAATTCATCCCCACCGATACGTGCTATCGCATCACTTTGACGAAGCTGTTTTCCTAACCTGTCCGCTACCTCTTTTAATACACGGTCTCCGATCGCATGTCCATAAAGGTCATTAACCTGCTTAAACCCATCCAAATCCAAAAAGGAGATAACCGCTTTCGTATTTTTACGTTTGGAAAATGATAATATTTGCTCTGCCAAGGTCATAAAAAGATGGCGGTTAGGGAGATTAGTCAACGGATCGTAATTCGCCATATGATGCAGTTGCTCTTGGCGTTTGAGATGTTCGGTAATATCACTAAAAATCCCAATATAATTTTCTATTGCACCTTCTCCGTCACGTACCGCATCAATTCGTAAAAATTCAGCGTAGCGCTCACCACTTTTTTTGCGGTTCCAAATCTCTCCTCGCCATGAACCGTGAGTCACTATCGCATCATCAAGTTTTTCATAGAATTGCTTATCATGCATCCCTGATCGTAAAAGAATCGGTTTTTGCCCTATCACCTCATCACGATCATACCCCGTCAATTCACAAAAAGCTTCGTTGACATCAATAATTACTTTTTGAGGGTCCGTAATAATAATCCCTTCCCGTGAGTTGTGAAAAACATTTGCAGCTCGGCGCAAATATTTTTCAGTCTCTTGAACAATCGATATCTGTTTTTCTAAGGAGTCTGATTTTAAACGCAATGTATTGGCTAAGTGTCTCATCCCGGTTGTTAAAAAAATCAATAAAGTAATCACGACACTCAATAACAAGATAACAACTAAGGCATATTTTTGGATAACGTCTTGGAGCGAAAAAGCGGGAGCCGCGTCATAGGGTTTAATCCGAAGTGTTTGCATCAATGTACGTATACCTTCGTACGTGAGAGGAATATTCCATCCGTAATACCCTGCACTCTTGGTTATCTCAGATCCATAGGGTAAATTGAGTAGTGCCACACCGACTTGATTAGCCAAAACCCGTTCTGTATGTTTGGAAGCAGCAAAAGGCCACTCTGGATAAAGTGGCGTAGAGAGAGCCTGCGGAAAGTTTCTCATCGGATGGATTATTTTGAAATCATGGTAATTAATTTTTCCCTCTTTAGCCATTTTCTCCAATACACCGGTGCGGATAAATCCTACATCTGCCGAGCCGCTTTCGACGATATAAACAACTTTATCATGAGGCATATCGGTATATTGGATAGTTGATTCTTTAGTTATATCGATACCGTTCTCTTGCAATACAGCTCTCTGAGCCAAATAGCCGCCCAAAGAAAGTTCATCAACGGCTACAATCTCTTTTCCCTTTAAATCGTTTAGTTGTTGAATATCTTTCCGATCCGAACGAGCGATAATAACCCCACCAAACTCGGTTAACTCTCTGTCACCGACATTTGCTCGGATTAATGTCGCCATACGGCTAGCGCCAAATTTGGCTGAGAGATAAATATAGTGTTCTGGGTTACTAAACATAAAATCGAGTTTATCAGATGCAGCAGCTTCATTAAATTCAGCGTAACTGAGAGGACGTATACTAAAGTGATGGGAAGGAATTTTGCTATTAAGGTAGATGGCTAAGGGCTGCCATTCAGTGAGGGTATCGGCTTTTGAACGGAATGCCAAAACGCCGATTACAGCCTCTTTTTTTCCTGTATCAGGTACAGAAGCGGCAACAATAACCGTATAAAAAGCGGTAAAAAATAGTATTAAAACATATCTGAACAACATGCCACACCTTTATAATAAAAAGTATAGAGCCACATCCCTAAAATTATTGTTAAGCTATGCTATCTTATTCTATTGTCGATTGTAAAACCGCTTCAAAATCTTTTTGTGCCTGCATCAATACCGCTTTTCCCTCAGGATCACTGACACGTGCACTGCTCATCCAGTTGTATACCCCTGGGAATCCCATAACGATTTCATTCGCATCTTTTTTCTTATACACCATCAAAGTACACGGGGCGAACGCTGCCGCTTCCGGACGTGTTTTGGCTACGGTATAAATTACTTTTAATTTACAAATAGAGTAAGTGTCGTAAAAATCAAACGGACTTTTTTCCCCAAGGCTAAAGTTATAATCAGTAAAGTTAGACATCACAAATCCTGCCGGTTTCAGACCGTCTTCGATCATCATCTCAGTCTCTTCTTTATCACTTGACCAGCTCTCTTTACTGCTCTCTTTAACATAGCGGCTAAGCAATGCTCCCTCGGAAGGGAGTGATGTTTCGCTCATGGATACTTTTACGTTCGGCAATGCTTTTTTAATCGATGCTATCGCTTCTTTTTCGATCAGTGCGAATTCAGCTGCTTTAAATCCAGCGATTTTAGCCATCGCTTCAGCACTCAAAATCGATACATGAAGCTCTTTTTCTCCATTGCGTTGATAGACGCCAAATCCCATCGGAACGAAAATTCCTCCATCCGGATTTGATGTTACCAATGCTTCTGAGTGAATTTTATGATAAGCGGTCAAAAGATTAAACTGTGCAAAATCACTTTGTCCGAACTGTTTTTTGAACGGCTCATTCATTTCAGTATTTGCCGATATGACAAAACCGTTCGCTTCAAGTGCCTTTTCGACCACTCCTGCATTAAGCTTGCCTTCTGTATTCGAAACACTAAAAAGGTGAAGATCACCGCCAAAAAGGGACAAAAATCCCGCTAACACTGTAATAATAAGAATTTTCATGCTTGACTCCTAAGGTTGAATATAAAATGCGCCCTCGGTGGCGCGCTCGATCACTTCAGCGATCCCTGCACTGACGATCTCGACGTCTTCGATCAGTTGATCCTGTGTGATTTTTTTCGTCTCCATCGTGTTACCGCACGCGACAAATTCGACACCGTATTGCTGCAATGCACGTACTCGCACCGCAATCTCTTTTTCACTTTTTAGCAATGTGCGGATACCGTGATAGTAGGCGACGATCCGTAAATGGATCTTTTCAGGTCCATAGAATTTGAGAACATTGTTCGCGGTACTAAGACCGTGATGGATCGATTCATTGTCACCGGCACTGATTCCCATTACCACCTCACGCGGTTTATCGATCGAGGGTTCAGGCTGAGCAAAACGGACATCACCAAAGGCAAGAGCAGAAAAACAAAATCCCAAAACTAGTAATCGTTTCATCATCACTCCCATTCTAATACCCGATAAGATGCCTCAACGTTATGTCGATGAGTCCCTTCATACAGCTTGTATTGTTGGTAACTTTCCATCGTCACTTTTTTGATCGTATCATCGATCCCCAACCCCTCAGCGATTGCCGAACGGATTTCGTTACGCATCTGAGTAAAATATTCTCGTGTCATACGTGCCGCATCTTTATCGGTTCGATTTCCATGTCCACCAATCACATGTACCGCACCCAATTTATCCAAATCATCCAAAGCGGTGAGCCACCCATTAATATCGCCACCGCGCACGGAAGGAAGTCGATCATTGAATACCAAATCAGCCGCTATCAATACTTTGGATTTCGGCAAGAAAACCACCATATCTTTAGCGGTATGTGCTTTGTGTTTTGCGATTTTAAGCTCTAATGTTTGATTACCTATGTTAAGCGTCGTATCGCTGCTGATCATCTCACTCGGCAAAGTGGGTTTCGTTTTAGCATACGCTTCGCTAGAGATATACGTTTGCATCCGGGTCGGTTCACTCATATCCGCGTTTACTTTAAAATCATCGGTCCCTAAAACACGGATTCCCTGCTCGGTAAAATAGTTGTTTCCCAACCAATGATCATCATGGATATGGGTGTTGATAACGAGTTTAACGGGGAGGGATTTGATTTTTTTCATCGCTTTATAGGCGGACTCGGCATACGAATACGAGGGACCGGTGTCAACGACGACGTACCCCTCACCTGCATCGATGTAACAACTGTTGACGATGTTGCCGTTGTTAGTTTTATCCATAATCTCGGGTTTCCCAAAAAAACAGTGAACATCCGAGCTAACACGTACCGGTTTAAGGGCGTAATCGTACGCGCTCAAACTCGTGGCCGTTAATAATAAAATTCCTAACAACGTTTTCATCGCTCAGCCTTTAGAAGAGGTAGTTAATTTCGAAACGGTATTCGTTGTATGAGTTATAATCCACTGTAGCACCTACAGCCGGATCAGCATCAATGGTTGCAAAACGGAATTTAAACTCAGTATTTGGCACTTCTTTAAATGTTTTCCACATATCGACGTGGAAAATATCACGATCAGTAAAACCGCTTGTAGCTGCTTTTGCATCGTCAAAATTCATATTTTCATAATCAGCCGCTACTTTGAATCCTGGTACCATACCCGCTTTTCCAAAATCATAAACAGCTTTTACAGCCCAGTTTTTCGTGTTCGCGATCCAGTCTACTTGTGCCATTGAACGGGTGTATCCACCTGTCGGGAATCCACGCCATGGGGCAATAATGTCGGCATCGTCAGAAATTTTAGAGTATCCTGCTGAGAGTTCTAATGGTCCACTTGCTGCCACCAAACGTGCCATAATGATGCTTCCGTCTACACTATCACCTGTTGTATATCCTTTTGAAGCAGCATTTGCAGCCGTTACCGTACCAGCTAAAGATGCTCCACCGATTTTACCCGCACCATCATCCATTTGTTTCAGGTAACGAATACCTGGAGTCAATGTCCATGCATCATTCAGTTTAATTTTATAGTTTGCTTCTGCAATAGCTGTACTGAAAAAATCGTTTAATCCCACATACTCTGCATTGAGTTTCAAATTTGGGATAGAGGTATTCTGAGCTGTAATCAATACCATTTCAGGATCAATATCAGCTCCCTTTGCTCTAATCGCTGTATTTTTTAATCCCTTGTGAACACCTGAATCATCATTTCCATATACTTTACTTGTGTCATTATTAAATGCAATTAGACTGTGAAAGCTTTGGTGATCACGCAATTTTTGAGCCATGATATATCCAGCACGAATAGACGTATTTGGAATATCTTTATTTTCAATAACCGCTGCTTCAAATGTGTTCGGAATCATTTTTGTATCGTTGGTTGCTAGCATCATGCTATCAATCCCTTGACGACCTACTTTCACATTGGTTTTACCGGTTTTGTATTCTAAATACGCTTCAGCAAAATTCCCCATAGCCCCTTCCGTTCCATCAGGACGTGTGTGATACGTATCTTTACCCGCTTTTCCATAATTGGTTCCCGGAGTAGCTAGGGTATTATCAGGATGCATTGGAATCGTTCCATAAAAGCCTACTGTTGCACCTAAACCGTGGAAAAAACCTGTTTTATAAACCAAACTACCGCCAAGTCCCCACATGTTGTTGTCTTGAACAGCATTATTTTCATTGTCCCAATCCCACCAAAACATATTCGAACGGAGACGTCCATAGACTTCACCCTCGGTAAACATCTCTTGAATCGAGTTTACCGCACCCGGCGCTTTGGTATATTCTACTTGGTAATTACCTTTTACCGTACGATCTTCTGATTTAAGCGCATGCGCTGACGTTGCCAATAAACAAGTAGCTGCTGCTACGATACTAAGTTTTACTAATTTCATTCCTAACTCCTATTTTGATTTGAACGCCAAAGGAATAAAATCCCTTTGGCTACGCTAGCCGCTAAGGCACTAAAGCTTGCCCCTTATGGGGCAGATTTTAGTCTTTAACAGCTTCTGGAACCTTTTTTCGGACATCCGCAATCATAATCCATCAGTTTCACATTACTGTTACCGCTAATATTAACATTTTTCTGACGACGGATATACGCTGCAGTTACATCGTAAACCGGACGCGTTAACGAATCTTTAAGATTGCTTCCCGCATTTTGCAGGTTACCGCCCCATGAAGAGACTTTATAGACTTTAGTATCATTGAGAGGTTTTCCTCCCACCATGATGTTGGTGATACGTTTACCACTTACCGCTCCAACACGAATCTCATAGGTCACACCGCCGAGACGACTCATATCGCCCCCTTGCTGATAAAGCGGGTTAGCGTTAAAAACGTTATCCGCAATATCTTCGAGCAATGTACGTATATGAAGACCCGTTAGCTCAAACGTATAGACGTTCGGATAAGTGATCGCTGTCATATCGTAGACATCGTCCATCGTGATTTTGTCACCGCCGAGAACCGTAGTCCCCCAGCGGTATCCCGGAGTAAACGAGATGTCCGAATCCATCGCATCGATGATTGAATCGTTGATCAACTGATCAAAGGTCGAGTGGAACGTATCGCGCTTAAACAACGTCGATTTCGTGATCCCCAACACTTCCGAGAGTTCGGAATCATATGGTGAATACAACTCTTTGACCAACGCTTCACCCTCAGGGTCAGCCGGAATCAAGTTGGACGCAACGGGGATCAGTTTGTACTCATACCCTTTGACCTTATGGTTTTGGATATCGATATCGAGGCGTCCTATATATTTACCGTGGCTCCCCGCGATAACGATCACCGTGCCGTTGATGACGGTCGGACGCGGTGATGGATCATGGGTGTGTCCGCTGAGAATAAAATCGATCCCTTTGACTTGACGGGCAACCTCTTGGTCAACGCTGAAACCGTCATGCGATAGAACCACGACACAATCCACTTTTTCCTCTTTACGCAGTTTATCAACATACGTTTGAAGGGTATCGAGACGCAAACCGAAACTCCACCCTTGGGTAAACTCTTTCGGGTTTGCGGTAGAGGTAAATGGAAACGATTGACCGATAATACCGATCTTCGCACCGCCGCGTTCCATGATCGTATACGGTTCAAAAATAAGTTCTTCAAAATCATCGACAAACGAATCATCCCCGATAATATTTTGGGAAATGAATTTTGCGTTGAGCATCTCGATCAGCTCTTTAACCCGTGTTTTGCCATAGGTAAATTCCCAGTGCCCGACCATTACGTCGACACCGAGATAGTTTTGCGCTTTGACGATCGCTTCACCGCCCGTTTTGAGGGCGACGCCCGTCCCTTGCCATGTATCACCCGAATCGAGAAGCATCACATTATCGGCTCCGCGCTCTTTTTTGATATGGTTGATGAGGGTTTTCATGTGTGAAATCCCCCCCATTTTTCCAAACTTAGAGGCTAATGCGTCAAAGTTCATAAAGGTATCGAAATAGGCATCAAGAGTCTTGCCCTTCATCCCGTAATGCTTCAAAAATGACTCTCCGCACAAAAAGCCCGGAGTTCCGGTGAGATTCGGAGCAGAAATAAGTGTCGATGGCTCTCTCCAGTACAACGGTTTGATGTGAGCATGCATATCACAGATATGCAAAATGGTCACATTCCCTTTGGCATTGAATCCGTAAATATCTTTTAATCCCACTTCATCAGCACGTTTAGGTGCAGATGCTGCTGATGATAGAGTCGGTATCCCGATCCCTAAAGCGGCAGCAATATGGAAAAAATCTCTTCGTGATAAATCCATAATTCAGTCCTTAACGTTTCACGCTAGGGACACTGATAGGGTTCCCTTTGGTTTTATTGGTAACGTATACTTCCAATGCTACGATCTCACGTGATCCGAGTGGAATTTCTGCAAGGAGCGCATTTTTCATACATTGCTGCATACGCTTATCCAACGTTACCATTTGACTTTGGGTCATACGGTATGCTGGCCATGTTCCCGCCGCTGCGGTCTCTTTTGCCCCTAAATCCGGTAGCGGTTGCATACGCAAACGCTGACCGACGATATCCATACTGTGACAGTTGTTGCACGATAGTCCGCGTCCACCGCGACGCTCTTCAAACACTTGCTGACCGAGTTTCATCATCTCAACCATATGTTTGTTTGCTTTTACATCGATAGAGGTTTTTTGTCCGTTTGCGATTGATTTTACATACGCAGACATTTTTACCATCTCTTTACTCTCAAGCTTAGGTACCGGTTTTTCATTTGCAGCTGCTGCCATTTGAATAGTCTGTGCCAACGTCACTACTTTTTTAGCAGGTTCTAAGTAACGGGGGAAACCAGCGATGTATTTCGGTAAATCTTTCTCTTTAACACCCAACATTTTGGCATAACCCGCTGTTCCTATCAGCTCACCAAAGAGTTGTTCCCCTTCAGCCACATCCATCTCAGCCGGGTTGTTTTCTAAAAGCTCCGCATACATCGCTTTATCAGCATCTGACATACTGAGCTTTTCTTCCGCATTCGCTGTTCCCAAAAAAGCCAAACAAATCAATGCGGCCGTAATTGATAAAGTACGCATCGTTTATCCTTTTGGATTAATGGCACTAGTCGTTTCGACACTTTGCCCTTTGTTATCTTTGGCGATAACTTTCAATGTTCCCTCACCTGGTACTTTGAAACTGATAGACATTAATGGATTAACCGACAATGACTCCCAAATCACCATTTTGGTAATCAAAGTATCGTTGAACATAAATTTCACTTCATCGATATAGTTTGCAGGGATCAAATTGCCTGTATCTTTATCTTTACGCATTCCTGTTTCCATCGGGTGCATCGCCATAAAATCGATTTTTACGATATCGCCTGCTTTGTAATTTTTCGGTTTGATTTTGATCAGTGTTTTCATTTTTATTATCCTTATTATTTCGTTGTTATTACTATGACGTTGAATCTAAATCAACCACATCCGCCGATGGTTACTTTTACGTTTTGCTTAGCGGTGAGGAACGATCCGTCACTCATCTCTGCGATGGCTACTACATCTTGAGTTCCACCAAGTTTAATGCGGGTACCGAAGAACGCTTCACCGTTAGCCGGAGTCAAGTAGATATTCGCACAACGAACATTTCCATTTTTAGACGCGAGGATATGAATCGCTTTTACATAATCATTAGCACTCATTGGGCTCTCAACGGTTACTTTTACTGGAACAACTGCACCATTTTCGGCGATTTCAGGAGCTTCCATTTTTACTTTTGCTGAAGCAACCAACGCTTTACCACCGGTAATCGCCGCTACTGCCGTCTCAAAATTCATCGCCATCGGACTGGCTGATTTTTTCTCTTCTGCCGCACTTGCAACATGAGGAAGAGCTACCGCACATGCTGCTACCGCTCCAAAACCTTTTAAAAATGATCTTCTTTCCATAATATTTCCTTTGTTTATTTTTTATCTGCAACAATGTACGATACTAAATCACACACTTCGCGCTCATTCATAAGGCCGTTTGCAAGATTCACCGTCATTGCCGATTTTGGATTATCCAAACGCGGATCAGCAATTTTTTGGTACATAAACTGTGCGTTTCGAACGCCACTGTCCATGTAGAGCTCTTTGTACTTCGTCAAATCCGGTCCGATATTGCCATACCCTTTTGCACCCTCGATGTTATGACAGGCCACACAGTTACCCATTTGTTTTGACTTTCCGTTTGGAAGTAGTCGTGTTAACCCCTCCGGCGGATTCTCTTTGGCATCTTTTCCATTTAGAGTATGAAAAATGTATTGTCCACGAGCGATTGCTTTAGGATCACTGCTGACACATCCCTCAGGCATCGTATACGCTTTTGCAACAGGCAAGGCATCTTTTTTCAAAATAGCCGTCGCATCCGGGGTCTCAATCACCTGCGATAAATCGGCTGCACTTAAAAAAGTCGCAAATCCTAGCATAATCACTTTTCGCATTAGCTCTCCTTGAATTCTTATTTCGAGGAGTATTGTAAAGTAGGAGTGTAAAATTAATGTAAAAAAAGTAAAAATTTACATCATAGTGTAAAGTGGTGGGTAAAAGGTGTACGAAAAGGTACTTCCCTCTCCATACGTTGAGTCGATTTGAAGCTCAATCCCCGCCTTATCGATAATCGACTTGACGATATTAAGACCGATTCCAAATCCCCCTTTATCCCTGTTTTCACGGTAGTAACGCTCAAAAATACGGTTTACATCTTCAATGCCGACTCCGTTATCTCGGAAACGGAGGGTACAATGATCCTCAAATTGCTCCAAGATCACCTCAATGATTCCCTCTTCATGAGAATATTTGATCGCGTTTGAAATATTGTTATCGATAATACGCTGCAACTGTGTCGGATTAAAATGGATCACAATGTTTTCAGTAATCTGAGGGATAATGGTGATATTTTTAAGCGCAGCCACTTCATGAAAATAATCACACCGCTCTTGAACGTACATACTGATATTAATAGACTCATAGTCAAATGCCAACCGTTCATTTTTAATCAAGTAATCCATATCGTTATAGAGTGTTGCCAATGTTTTCGTTGCCGCTTTAATCCGTTGAAGATATTTATTAGTCGGATTGGCACGATGGTATAGATCGATATTGACGTTGATAATAGAAAGCGGGGTGTTAATCTCGTGCATCGAGTCTTTTATAAATTGATCCAACCGTTGGTTAATCCTCTGAAACGGCAAAGCAAAACGGTCTAAAAAATAAAGAGACAAAATAAAGATGAGCGCGGCGATAGAGAGCAAAATCATGACAACGTCCTGATAAATACGTGCATACGAAATCTCTCCGCCTACCACCAAATAAGAAGCATCAAAATAGCGTCTCTCAGGGAGAGAAACCACCAAATAGGCATACCCCCCTTCAATATAATAACCGGTTTTCTGCATCTTCACTTCAGATTTTACAAGGGTAAAAATTGGATTAAAATGGATGTCGTACAAACCGGATTGAAACGAGCGAAATCTCGGATAATCAAAAACTTGTTTTTCTTTAGGGTCGAATTCTTCCATCGCTCGGAGGATAAGATGCGATTGCTTTTTTAGTTTAAACTCATACTGAATCTCATAAACATATTTCATATAGGTAACATAGAGATAGGTTGGGACAAGGAGTAAAACGGCCACTAGCATCGTATATAAAAAAGCGTTTTTAAGGGCGTAGCGATTATCGTTCAATGATGTATCCCTGCCCACGTCTGTTTTGGATAATCTCTAGCGGGAGTTTTTTACGCAGATTGTTAATCTGTACACGGATATTGGCAGGATCAACGTATTCACCCCAAATCTCGTCTTGAAACATCTCTACTGATACAATTTGATTCGTATGTTTGAGTAAGACGGTAAAAATCTCTTTTTCGGTTTTACTCAGTGCAATGTTCTCACCGGCGTGCGTTAGGGTAAAATTTTCAGTATCATAGATCAGTTCTGAACCAAAATCAATTTTGTTTTCACCGTCATGATAATGGCTTTTGAGTGCGTGCATGATCCGTATTTGCAATTCGGTGAGATCGAACGGTTTACGAATATAGTCACAACATCCCGATTTATATCCCTCTTGCAAATCGTTGACATTGACCATCGAAGTGAGAAAAATGGCAGGAGTTTTATTTCCTTCTTTACGCAATGTCCGCAAAAGCTCAAATCCATTCATCCCCGGAACATTGACATCTAGAAGATAGAGGTCAAAATGGGTCTCATAAATCGCATCGAATGCCTTCTCACCATTAGAAAATCCGCTAACTTCAAAGCCTAATTCCTCTAGAAATTCTGTGATGCTTACACGAAGCATGTATTCATCTTCCAGTATTAATACTCTCACCTGATCTCCCCTTTGATCTCATTGGTCACCTTATAATCGAGCATAATACCGATCAGCTCTTCTTTAGAATAGGCATTCAGCCTCTCACGTGCTTCTTCTAAATAAAGCTCGCGATCTTCAGGCGCCACCACATCTTTTAGATACAACAGTTCTTTGTCATAAACACTTTGGAACTGTGCATCTTCGAGTGTTTTTTTGACCGTAATATTGTAAAGCTCATTTCGAGAGAGATGGATTAAGAATGAAATATCCTCTTCATCTGAGTGAGCATACGTCGTTATCTGCTTTTGGGTGAGGGAAAAAACAAAGGCTCCGATTGTCTCCCCTTCTCCATTTTTCATCGGTTCATAAAACAGATAACGCCCTCCGCTAAAAAGGAGACGCGCCGTTTTGAGTGCTTTAAAATCAATCCCGTTTAAAAGCTTCAAATCACTTTGGGTATATTTTGGATTGGCTAAAATGTACTCTTTTCCGATAGAAGGGTTTTCCTGCATGAAAACAGCCGTTTCATAAAATCGATCCTCCATCAATATATACATATCAATTCCCAAACGATCAAAATATTCCTGTGTCGACTCAAAAAAAGAGACTACTTCGACGAACCCGATCATTTTCTCATTATGATATACCGGAACGGTCGCTTTTACCCCCAGCTTGCGCCCCACCTCTATCGCTGAACGAGGCTTTTTATGGGTTTGAAAATAGAGAAGATCGGGACGATGAAAATCCAGAGGCATCCCTGCATACGAGTTATCCCAGCTGCGGGCAAAAATAACATAATCAGCGGTAATAATCTGAGAGCGAATTAACACATCGGTATGCAGTTTAATCGACTCCATCACCTCAGAGAGGATATCAAAACCTTTATCCTCATCTTCTTGTTCCAAGGCATCGCTTAAAGCGCTATTTTGTCCTAGAATAAGAGCAAAACGCAATGCAGTAGAGTGCTCTTTTTCCAATTGATTATTGAGTGCTGTGGAGAGTTGATCACTTAGACGTTCAAGCGTTTGGGAGGTCACCTTTTTTTCGAGATAAAAAAGAAGTGCACCTAAAATGACCATAATGGCCAAAAAGATTCCGGCGATTATTTTTTTATCCGCAAAAAGTTGAAACCAGCGATCCATTAGCTATGTTCCTTCCGTTTTTTACCCATTTTATAGACGTATGCCAACACTTCCGCAACAGCAGCAAACAGCATATCCGGAATCGCTCGATCAATCTCTACCTCAGCATACAATGATCGTGCAAGCGGTGGATTTTGAACAATATGAACCCCATTTTCACGGGCTATTTTTTTGATCTGGATAGCAACATTATCGACCCCTTTTGCCACAACGACAGGAGCGTTATGTTTCGTCTCATCATAAACGATTGCTACCGCATAATGGGTCGGATTCGTGATAACCACATCCGCAGTGGGAACCGAGGACATCATCCGCTTTCTGGCAGCCTGAAACTGAATTTGTCGAATTTTTGCCTTGATATGCGGATCCCCCTCCATATTTTTCATCTCATCTTTTACCTCTTGCTTTGACATTTTGAGTTTATCAAAATAATTTTTACGGGTTAAGAACAGATCGATAATGGCATAAATAAAGATAATCACGAGCATTACCGATGCTAAGATAATCGCTTTATCCCGCAACCACCCCATTTGATCTTGCAACGTAAACAGGGCAACCGTCGGCAGCTCTTCGATGAAGTACCAAAAAAAGATCAGCCCTATTCCCAACGCTGTAAACGATTTAAAAGTAATTTTAAGAGATTCTAGGGCTTTTTGGAGAGTGAACAAATTAGCAAGCCCTTTAATGGGATTCAATTTCGAAAAATTAGGTACCAGAGGCTTGGTGGTAAAATTAAACCCAAATTGAGAAACATTTCCGGCCACTCCGGCAATCGCAATAATAAGTGCAAAAGGAACTGTCATCACCAATGTCTCTTTAAAAGTGACAAACGCAAGATCCATCATTCCCTCCCGTGTTACCGGTTCATTCAGTATGGAAAAATAATAGCGCGTAAGACCCAACATTCGATCAGCAATAAACGTAAACATCATGATTAAAGACAAAATAGCAACAAATAAAACAACAACTCCGGCTACATCTTGACTTTTAGGGACGTTACCGTCTATTCTGGCATCAGAAAGTTTCTTGGAGGTGGGTTCTTCCGTCTTTTCTGTATCGTCAGCCACTTATTAATCCATTTTCATAGACATATCTATCCAATTAGCTTGGTGAATGAGAGAACCGGTACTAATCGCATCAACTCCCGTTGAGGCATAACTCTCGATCGTTTCTAGCGTGATATTTCCGCTCGCTTCGAGGAGAACACTGCTGTGGTGTTCCCATTTGTATTCGACCACTTCGCGCAGTTGTTCGACAGACATATTGTCACACATCACGATATCGGCCCCTACTTCCATAGCATGTTTTGCCATCTCAATCGTCTCAGCTTCAATCTCTATCTTCGCTGTAAACGGTATTTTTGCCCGCGCCTCTTCCATAAAAAGCTCTAAATTGGCAATCGTTTTAAGATGAGTATCTTTGAGCATCAGTGCATCATCCAGCCCCATCCTATGGTTCGTCGCTCCTCCGATACGAGTCGCGTATTTTTCGAAATTACGTAGCAGTGGGCGAGTTTTTCGGGTATCGAGAAGTTTTGTTCCATAGGGGGCGATGAGATCCACATATTTACGGGTCAATGTCGCGATAGAGCTCGCATGCAACAGCATATTCAACAACGTCCGTTCAATCCGCAACAGCGTATGAGAATCGCCGGAGAGTTCCATCAAAGCTTCCCCTTTTACAAACGTCTCACCGTCATGTTTATGCCAAACAATCTCAAATCGCTCCATCTCTGCCAAAACACGCAGATACTCTTCCCCCGCTAAAACACCGTCACTTTTCGCGATGATCTTCGCGCTGGCACTCACCGCATCGGAAACCCGAGCATACAAATCCCCACGCCCTACATCTTCAGCTAATACTTCACGGATAAATTGTTCGATCATAACGCCATCATCCTCTCCAACGCAATTTTCGCCCAATGCGCCGTATCTTCGTCCACTTCGATCTCATTGATCGGGGCACCGTCCTCGATCGATTTAAGGACATTATACAAATCTTCCAACGTCGTTTCATTCATCGTCGGACATTCAGGTTTGGTAGAGGAGAGGATATAGGTATTGGATGGTCGGAGGCGGTTGACCATATTAAACTCTGTCCCTACCGCCACCTTTTGATCCGCTGGAAGTTCCATGATGTATTTGATGAGTTGAGAAGTTGATCCGACAAAATCAGCGCGGTCACAGATAGCAGGGTCACACTCAGGGTGGACGGCGATCAAAATACCGGGATACTTATTGCGGTAAAACTCGATATCCTCGACACTAAAGAGTTGATGCACCGAACAAAATCCGTCGTAACAAATGATATCCGCTTCTTTGGGATCGGTTCCGTCTCCGATGACGCACGATTTCAGCCCCATCATATTGGCGATATTTTGCCCTAAACAGCGATCAGGGACAAATAGGATCTTTTTCCCCTCGGCGAGTGCATTGGTAATAATCGTTTTGGCGTTGGAGCTGGTGCAGACCATCCCCCCCATTTTCCCCACGCGCGCTTTTACTGCCGCATCGGAGTTGATGTAAGTGATCGGGAGGATATCGTCCGCTTTGATCCCTGCATCTTCGAGTTTTTGGATCGATTGATCGTAATAGAGGCCATCAATCATTTTTGCCATCGCACAGCACGCAACTTTCGGCATTACGACCCGTTTATGGGGGCTGAGGATTTTGACGCTTTGTCCCATAAAACCGACACCACAGAACACGACGAACTCTTTATCATCCGCCATCGTACGTTTAGCCAGTTCGAGTGAATCTCCCGTTATATCTCCCATCTCGAACACTTCATCTCGTTGATAAAAGTGCGCTACAACGGTAACGCTGAGACGATTTTTTAAGTCAATAATATTCTGTTTTAATTCTTCAGTAGTCAAACTTATATTCCTTGTTTCATCGATAAAGCTATTATTATAACCTACTCACACCCGTCGCTCCTTGAAGATGAAAACTTCCTAAGCACTTTTTTAGGCAGTTGTAACCATCGGTGCTTTATAATATCACCTCGTTTATCCCAAAAAGGACTCTAATGGATTTTTTATTTAACCTCAATGTACAGTTTTATTTGGCTGCCTATCTCCTCGGCGGTATCCCGTTCGGGCTCATTTTGGCAAAAGTATTTGCCGGGGTCAACATCACCGACTCAGGCTCAGGTAGCATCGGAGCGACCAATGTACTGCGCGTTGTCAAAGAGAGTAATCCTAAACTTGCTAAAAAACTCGGCGCGGCTACTCTCGCACTTGATGCACTAAAAGGGATTATCGTTGTCCTCGCTGCTAAATATTTCGAGCTTAGCGATGCTGCGCAGTGGATGGTTGCTGTCCTCGCTGTACTCGGTCATTGCTTCAGCCCGTATATGTGGTTTGAGGGTGGCAAAGGGGTAGCTACCGGTATGGGCGTTATGGCGGTTATGCTGCCTATCCCTACCGCTATCGCCCTCATTGTATGGGGAGTTGCGGTAAAAACGATCCGTATTTCATCCCTTTCCTCGATGCTAGGACTTGCCGCTCTCGTCATTGCCTCATTCGTTCTCTTTCCGAGTATGCCTCACGCTCCGGTGCTATTTATCGCCTTTATCCTCTTTTATAAACATATCCCTAACTTTGTCCGCTTGTTCAAAGGGGAAGAGAAACGGGTCGCATGAAAATCCTGATCGAGAATCTCACCTTTGAAACCATAATCGGGATTCTTGATCATGAACGTACCACTCCTCAGCAAGTACGTATCGATTGTACGATTGACTACCCCTACTCTGAGGGGAACTTTATCAACTACGCCGAAGTGACACAGCTCATCGAAAGAACGATGAGAGATGAGCAATTTGAGCTAATCGAAACCGCTTTAGACGTTTTAGGAACTACCCTAAAACACCATTTTCCGCTCATCGAAGAGCTCACATTGAATATCCGTAAACCTAACATTTTGCCCCATTGTAGCGTCGGTGTATCGCACACACTCCGCTATTTGTAAACAATTGGTTCACGATTCAACGGTATACTTACAGCATACTAGTTTGACTTTCTAAAGGATTATTTTATGACACGTATGGCTTTATCATTATTAACCGCAGGATTACTCCTTGTCGGATGTGCCGGAACCGAAACCGGTCTTTCTAAAACCCAAACCGGAGCACTTATCGGCGCAGTCGCCGGAGCGGCAGCAGGAGCGGCTACCGGAAATCATAGTGCAAAACGGGTTCTAATCGGTGGCGCGCTTGGAGCGGCAGCTGGTGGAGGTATCGGGTATTATATGGACCGCCAACAAGAAGAGCTTAATAAAGAGCTAAAAGGCTCCGGAGTAGAAGTACAACGCCAAGGAGACACCATCAATCTCAATATGCCGGGCGGAATTACTTTCGACACGGCAAAAACCAATATTAAAGCTAATTTCAATCCGGTCCTAGATGATATCGCAAGCGTTATGGTTAAATATCCGGAAACCAAAATCGAAGTCCAAGGACACACCGATAATGTCGGAAGTGATGCGAGTAATTTAACCCTTTCACAATTACGTGCGCAGAGTGTCACCTCTTATCTCTCAAGTCACGGGGTTGATTCAAATCGTATCAAATCAGTAGGATACGGAGAAACTATGCCCATCGCTTCCAACGATACACCATCAGGACGTGAAGCAAACCGACGTGTAGAGATCAAAATCATCCCTAACCCGACTAAATAAATTTTTCTTCCCAAAATGGGGAGATTAGTCCCGATTGTTTTTTAGACAATCATTTCAAAAGCACCATTATCGTTTATTACTATTCCATTTTTTAAAAAAAATTGAAAAAAAGTTTAAAAATTTCTAAAACTATGGTATCATTTCGGCAAAATTTCCGTTATATGAGGAATCTGAATGCGTATTCTGATCATTGAAGATGAAGTAACCCTCAACAAAACCCTTGCAGAAGGGCTTAAAGAGTTTGGTTACCAAAGCGATGTCGTCGAAACTTTAAAAGATGGCGAGTATTACCTCGACATCCGTAACTATGACCTAATTTTGATGGATTGGATGTTGCCAGATGGCAACAGTGTTGATATCATCCCTGATATCAAAACCAACACTCCAAAAACAGTCGTAGTCGTTCTTTCTGCTCGTGATGACAATCAGAGCGAAATCGATGCACTTCGTGCCGGTGCGGATGACTATATCCGTAAACCATTTGATTTTGATGTCCTTGTTGCACGTATCGAAGCACGCCTTCGTTTTGGCGGAAGCAACATCATCGAAATTGATGACTTGATCATTAATCCTGAAGAGGAAAAAATCATCTACAAAGAAAAAGAGATCGAACTTAAAGGGAAACCTTTCGAAGTATTGACCCACCTTGCACGTCATCGTGATCAAATCGTCTCTAAAGAACAATTGCTTGACGCAATCTGGGAAGAGCCTGAACTCGTTACCCCTAACGTTATCGAAGTTGCAATCAACCAAATCCGTCAAAAAATGGACAAACCTCTCGGTATTACAACCATCGAGACAGTACGTCGTCGTGGTTACCGTTTTTGCTTCCCTAAAGAAGTAAATTAACTTTTAAATTTCCACCTTCTCTAACAAGTCCCTATTTTAGGGGCTTGCATCCTTTCTCTTCTCTCTTTTAACTTACAATTTTCTTGGCTTTATTTCACTCTCTTTAAGAGATTAGACGATAAGAAATTATTGTATAATCATAAAATATTACACGTAACCTGTACTAAGGCTACAACCAAAAGATAGGATGAAAAGAGGAAAATTGTGTTTTCAAAAAGAAGTATAAGACGACGTTTTCTTTTTCAACTGATTGTTGCTTCGGCAGCATTGGTTATCCTATTTTCCTCTTTTTTATTCCTTTTTATCAAACAATCTATTTACGATGAAAAACAAGCTGAACTGATCGGTTATGCTGAAAATATATCATCTTATAAATCTCTTTTATCCTCTCAGCAAAACAACACGGAGACCCTAATGGGACTTAATGTTGAACTCATAACCCTTTCTGTGAAAGAAGAACATCTCGATTTTTACGAAACTACCCACAAAGACAAAACAACCACCCTTACCTTGATTTACCCTTTTGACTTTGAGCGCTCTTCGTATTTAAAAGTAAGCCGTGACATTACCCAAACGAAACGGTTATTGACCAAAATCCTAAACTCTATTTTTCTCATCAATGCCGTTGGCTTTGTTGTTATTATCCTCTATGCCATTGCCTTTTCAAAAATGTTGATTGCACCGATTACCGCTCTCTCACGACGTCTTTCTAATATGAACGAGCACCTCATCCGCCCTATCAAGGTTGAACAGCTCCCTGATGAGTTTGAACCTCTTGGGGAGACCCTGAACCGTCTTATTGCACGGATTCAAAATTTTGTTAAGTACCAAAAAGAGCTCTTTATCGGTGCAGCACATGAGCTCAAAACTCCTCTTGCCGTTATCAAGCTCAAAAATCAAGTTACCCTCATCAAAAAACGCTCTCCTGAAGAGTACATCGAAGCGATCCGTATCACCAACCAAAGTGTCGATGAGATGAATAAAATCGTTGGTGACATCCTCAATATCGGTCGACAAGAAGGGGCACAGCTTGAGATCCCAATACAAACCGATATCATTCAAATTCTAAAAAAATGGGAAGGGGATTTTAAACTTCTCGCGAACAGTGAAAACAAAACCCTTGTAACTGATTTTAGACCCGACGCATTTAGTGCGGTCTTACAAGTGACGCTGTTGAACCAAATTTTGCAGAATTTTTTACAAAATGCCCTCAAATTTACCCCTGAGACAAAAACAATCCGCTTTAATAGCTATCTTAACGGAACCGGAATCGTCATCGAAGTAATCGATGAGGGGTGCGGAATTGATGAAAGTGTCGATCTTTTCGCTCCATTTAAGCGTCAGGGCAATAAATCAGGGGTAGGACTTGGACTATTTTTGGCCAAAAGTGCGGCTGAAGCTATCGGGGCCGTGATTACGTTAACCAATCGTGACGATGGAATTGATGGCACTATTGCCCGTATGGTTCTCCCTTCGAAACTGTGTTGTGTCCTCCCACAGCGATAAGTTTTTCTACTTTAAAACTCCTCAAAGGTTCCTTTCGCTATAAATCGCGCAATAACCAATATAAAAACCGAGGTGCAACCTATGCCACTATTAATAGTCGATGAATGTATCGCATGCGACGCATGCCGAGAAGAGTGCCCGATGGATGCAATTGAAGAGGGTGATCCGATTTATATCATCGATCCAGACCGTTGTACTGAATGCGTAGGAACCTATGATGAGCCTGCTTGTATTGCCGTCTGTCCGGTTGATTGTATCATTCCTGATAAAGACAACGTTGAAACCATGCAAGAACTCCTCTACAAACACAAGCAACTATCGGAGGAAGAGGAGTAAATGGCACAATGTACCGCCGTTATCGACATCGGAAGCAATTCGATGCGGATGGCGGTCTTTCAAAAAACCAGCCGTTTTGCTTTTCATATTCTGCATGAGGTTAAAAGCTCCGTCCGCTTAAGCGAATCCGCTTATAAAAATGGAGGAAATCTTCAACATGAGCCAATGGAGCGTACCTCTTTAGCTATTGGTGAGTTTCTTTCGATCGCCCGTTCATTCGGTGCGCGAAAAATATTGTGCGTAGCTACCTCTGCTTTACGTGATGCCCCTAATGCCTCTGTTTTCCTCTCCCGTATCAAACGTGAACACTCTCTCTCCATCAAAATCATTAGTGGAGAAAAAGAGGCCTATTTAGGGGGGATGGCATGTGCGAATCTCCTCCCTGCTATGGATGAGGCTATCACCGTTGATGTAGGGGGCGGTTCGAGCGAATTTGCCCTACTACGCAACGGAAAAGTGGAACAACTTTATTCTCTGAATATCGGAACCGTCCGCATCAAAGAGCTATTTTTTGATAACGACGATATTAATGGGGCAACCGCCTATATCGATAACGCACTGAAACAGCTCCCCGATTTTGGAACGACTACCCTTGTTGGTATTGGGGGGACTTTTCGTGCCCTCACCAGAGCGTTGATGAAAAAAGAGGAGTATCCTCTCAAAAAACTCCATGCCTATACGAGTGATGCCAATGATTTTTTACGCTTTACCTCTCAAATACTAGGTGCCAGTCCAAAAAAGCTCCGCTCTTTATTTATCAAACCCGATCGTTTTGACACCATCAAACCCGGAACCCTCATTTTAGAGCGTATTATCCGTCATACCCAAAGCCAGAAACTACTGTGTAGTGGGGTCGGTGTACGCGAAGGGGCATTCTTGAGCGATTTACTCCGTAACAACGGAGATAAATTCCCCGCACATTATAATCCAAGTGTACGCTACCTACTCGATACGTACGGAATTCACAGCGATCATGCACTCCAATGCTCTCACCTCTCTAAACGCATTTTTGATTTACTTCATCTCCATTTAGAGATCAATCCTCTCTATCGACATGAACTGAGTGTCGCAGCAAAACTCCTCTCTATCGGTGTTGGTATCCGCTATTATGCCTACCAACGCCATAGCCATTATCTAGCGATGAGTGCTTTGGATTATGCCCTCAGTCATTCACAAATTGCCTTGATCTCCCATCTGTTGCTCTTTAAAAAAGGGAATAGCTCCTCCGATCTCATCCCTAAAAACTCGTACGGATCATTGTTACCCGATGAGGCTACTCTCGATGCCCTGAGCGCAATTTTGTGGCTCTCCCATATCCTCTTAGCCGGACGCGTCAACGCGTCCGATATCACACTCGAAATGGATCCTCACAGCGGTTTATTAATCGTCGGAGGAAAATCTCTCTATTTAGCACGCGAACAGCTCAAAAATATCGTCTTACCCCCTAACTTTACCCTCATACTCAAGGATTAATCTATGGCAGGAAGCAGCCTCCTTATACTCATTGATGATATAACCCTCCTCCTCGACGATGTTGCCGCCATGAGCAAAGTGGCCGCTAAAAAAACAGCCGGCGTTCTCGGTGATGATCTCGCCCTCAATGCACAACAAGTTGCAGGCATACGGGCTGAACGTGAACTCCCTGTGGTCTGGGGTGTTGCTAAAGGGTCATTTAAAAATAAATTGATCCTCGTCCCTGCCGCATTAACTCTTAGTGCCTTTGCCCCATGGTCGATCACACCGATCCTCATGATTGGTGGTGCCTATCTGTGTTATGAGGGGTTCGAAAAAATCGCCCACCCTTTTTTACATTCTAAAGAAGAGGAAGATCATCAGCATGATCTGATTGAAGCTTTCCATAACCCAGACGTTGATCTCGAAGCGTTTGAAAAAGAGAAAATCGAAGGGGCGATTCGTACTGACTTTATCCTCTCCGCAGAGATTATTGTCATTGCGCTAGGGACCGTTGCAGATAAAGATCTCTTAACCCAAACCATGGTTGTTTCTGGAATCGCAATAGCGATCACCATAGGTGTCTATGGGATTGTCGCTGCTATTGTCAAAATGGATGACGCAGGGCTTCATCTGCTTCAAACTGCCCCGGAGGGAAAACGCGGGGCACCACAAAGAGCTTTGGGACAAGGACTGCTCAGTTTTGCTCCGAAACTCATGAAAATTCTCACCGTTGTCGGAACTGCCGCGATGTTCCTTGTTGGGGGAAGCATTCTCTTGCACGGAATTCCTGATGCTCACCATCTCCTAGAGAGTGCCGTACAGAGCGTTGAGAGTATCCCAACTGCCGGAAAGGCATTAGGATGGATAACACCTGTTCTCATCGATGCGATTGCGGGGATTGTAGCAGGTGGAATCGTGATGGGTGTAGTTGAAGTGATTTCTAAAATAGTGAGAGTGTTTAAGAAGTAAGCTTCGCGTTCATGGTTCGACTTAGCTCACCACGAACGGCACTAACCTAAAATCTTTGTCCGATCGTAAACTCAAACGCGGTTGTTTCATCTCCTGGTTTATCCCCGATTGGATTAGCAAACACCAGTTGCAGTGGTCCAACCGGACTAAACCACTCTAGAGAAATACCATAACCGCCCCGTTTGATTTCGCTCAAACTCTTTTCACCAATCATTCCGTAATCGACAAACGCAGTTGCTCGCATACGCGCTTCGGGAACCAATGGAACACTTAACTCAAAACTGTTTGAGAACGTTTGAGTCCCTCCAATTTTATTTGGCTTTCCATTACTATCTACACCATCTGTAGGAGAGATAGAATATCCTTGGTATCCACGAACCGAACCGATCCCACCCATATAAAACTTTTCATTGAGTGGTAAATAGCCACTTTCCTCCGCATAATTAAATCGAGCTTTGTAGCGTAGAATGAGGTCAAAATCGGTCAATTTTTGCAACCCTTTATACGCTCCAAAAGTGGTACGGCTTTTGATAAAATCAGCATCTCCCCCAAGTCCTGCTTTTTCAAAGCTTTGGGAAAATGCATACCCTTCACGCGGGATATAATAGTCATCAGTATTATCAAAGGTAGCCGAAACAATAAGTGAACTTTTTGCATAACTTTCGTAATAGCGTAATTGTTCACTTGTTAATGTAAGCGTATCAAAATCACTGTAATCATTTTTAGAATAGTTATACCCCATATAACCGCTCCAGTAACGATTGAATCGGTGACCTATCCCTACACTTGTACCTAAAGAGGCAACAGAGTAACTATCATATTCTGTTGAACTGTTATAAACTGAAAAATTACCACTAAAATCACTATCGTTAAGGCGAGGATTCGAGATATTAAACGAGTAGTTACTGGTGCGTTGTGAACGCTCCAAATTTAGCCCTACATTAATCCCTGAACCAAAAATATTACGATCACTCACCGCAACGCTGAGCAAGATTCCACCAAAGCTTCCATATCCTCCACCAAGTTGGATATTCCCGGTCGGTGCCTCTTTGGTTTGAACGATTAAGTCCATCGATTCATCATCTATCCGCTTCTCTTCGATTGTATTGCTTTCGAAATATCCAGTACGTCCAATCGCATTACGAGAATCTTTGAGATTGGTCATACTGTACAAATCACCTGGTGCGAGGAAAAGCTCACGGCGTACTACACGGTCTAATGTACGGTTATTACCAGAAACTATTACATTACGAATTCGTACTTTTTTACCTGGATTAATACGGTAAACAACATCAACACTTTTTCCCTCTTTATCTTTTTTTAAATCAGGTTGAACTTGAACATACGCGTATCCCAAATCAGCGATTTTTGTTTTAATACGATCAGCATCTTCACGGAAGGTTTTGATGTTAAAAGGTTTGTTTTTCTCTAGTGCAATAACATCTAAAAGTTCTTTATCATCAATAACAGCTGTATCTTGAAAAATGAGGATATCGCTAACACGATACACATCTCCTTCAAAAATATTGTAGCTCATTTCAGCAGTGTAATGATCGAAATCGACTGCAACAAACGGCTCATCAATTTTCGCATCCAAATAACCGTTCTGCATGTAAAAATCTCGAATACGCAATGGATCGTATTGGAGTTCCGCTACTTTCATCTTACCGTCGTTACGTCCCCAGAGCCATCCCATAAACTGCTCTTCTTTGTTCGCAATCATGCTGTCAAAATCACCACTGTCTTGGGTCAATACTCCAGCGTAACGAAGTTTTTTGATAATAATCTCTTCACCCTCATTAACAATAAAAGTAACGTGCATACTTCCATTCTCGAGTTTTTCGGTATCAATTTCAACTACTGAGTCAATTTTACCATCAGTACTCAGAGCATCGATAATCCGTTTTTTAGCCCCTTCAAGACGCTTTTCATCATAAAGAGCCCCTTTTTCAATCTGCAACAACCCTTTTGTTGCCTCTTCATCATTCTCTTTGTACCCTTTGAGCTCTATCTTAGAGATGATCGGTTTTTCTTTAAAGTGAAACGTTACTTTGCCATCATTTTCATCTGCCCATACATCTTCAAAGTACCCTTGGTCAAAAAAGTTTTTGACGGTTTTATCGACCGCAATCGGGTCGAGAGGTTCACCGACTTTGACCTCATTTAGCCGTTTTGCGACCGCTTCGGAGATGTGGATCATCCCCTCATACTGTATTGATTGAACATTTTGTGTCGATCCGTAAACAAGAGCGCTCGCTACTGCTAAAGAGAGGGTGATTTTTTTCAAGCCAAAGTCCGTTGCGTTAAAATAGTCCCTTATTCTAGCACCGTTACGATTAATAGGAGCGTAAATTAAACTTAAAAGGGCTAAAATAGCACCATTATACGCAAAGGTAAGTTATGAAGATCGGTATTGTGGGGTTAGGATTAATGGGAGGTTCGATGGCGCTTGCCCTCAAGCATCTCTCGTTTATCTCCTCTATAATCGGTTGTGATCATAACGAAGAGCATCAAATGGTCGCTCTTCAACGGGGGTTGGTTGAATCTTTTCTGAGCTTTGAAGACCTTAAAATGCACTGTGACGTTATCTTTTTGGCGGTTCCGGTTAACGGTGTCATCGATTTTTTACAACGATCTACCGACTTGGCAGGAACCGATAAAACCATGATTGATTTGGGAAGTACGAAAGCCCTCATTGTCGAGGCTATCCCACCGTCTATCCGATCCAATGTCGTTGCTGCCCACCCGATGACGGGGACGGAGCAGTTCGGTCCGAGTGCCGCACTCGAGGGGCTCTACGCCGAAAAAGTGGTCGTATTGTGCGATTTGGAACACAGCGGTGATACGCAACGTGATATCGCATTACGGATTTTCCAAGCAATCGGGATGCAGATACGCCGTATGGGAGCGCATCAGCATGACCGTCATGCGGCATTTATCTCTCATATGCCCCACGTTATCTCCTATGCACTTGCTAACACCGTGTTAGCCCAAGAAGAAAAAGAGAATATCCTCACCCTCGCCGCAGGGGGATTTCGCTCCATGAGCCGTTTGGCAAAAAGTTCTCCTGCCATGTGGGAAGATATTTTTCGCCAAAACCGTGAAAACGTTCTCAGTGCGGTTGAACTGTTTGAAATTGAACTTCAAACTCTTAAAAAAGCACTCCAAGAAGAAGATTATTCAGAACTTCGCCGCGAAATGAAGGGTGCGAACAAACTCTACGATATTTTTAAATAATCACCATTCAAATAATTTCGTTTCCCTCGGCAAACGCTTCGGCTGCATCGTGGAGTTTACCCCATCTGTCTGAATCTGTTGATCTCGCTTCTCAATCTTTTTTCTATCCGCTTTAGACATTTCGATCTTTGCCCTACTCTGTTCTAAATTATAACGAAGACGCTTTTGCAACATCGGATCGGCGGTATAGACCCTCTCGTACCAATAACGCGCCCTCTCATATCGACCGCTCATATAAAGAGCATTGGCACGGTTATAACGCACCTGAGGCGAATCGTGTTTCATCTGATGACGTGCAAAAAGTCGCTCCGCTTTTTCATATTCACCCGCTTCATACGCCTCCCTCGCCTTGATAAGCTCTTTAAAATCCAAAATCCCGGCATGAGAGTTCATGGGGAATAGACTCAAAGCAAAAAGGACGATTCCAACACTCACACTTTGACGCTTGCTCATCGAAGAGAGGGCAAACAAAATCAACACCATCGCCAATCCCAAAGGATAAAAAAAGAGGGGGATATGAGCTTGAATACGATGGTTGTTTCTTAGCTCCAGCAATTTTTCATGGACGACTAAAACATCCGATGGGGAAGCAACCAGCATCATACCCTCCATCTTAAACGGTATAGAGGTGATGATGATCGTCATATCTGCTTTACGCTGTGCCAACTTTTCCGTTAACACATCACGATTGGAAGGTTTATCAGAAGGGGCTAGATGACGTATCAATTCCCCTAATATCCCCCCATCATTACTTCGCGGTGCGATTTCATAGAGTTTCTCATCGTATGCCATCAGTTCAATATTCTCACCCAAAACAGAATAGAGAGTTGAGCGTGCCAATGATCGAATCTGCTCAAAATGCTCATTACTCCGATCAATCGCAATGACAACATGAAGCTCTTTCCCCTCGATCGGTGTCGAATCAATAATCACCGGTTGAGCCATAGCTAGGATAATCAACACAGACGAAACTAAAAAAAGGATGTTACGGCCTTTGAGCCCCATAGTGGTCTCAGGTGCACGCAATTTTTCGAGTACCGCCTCACTAAGCCACCGATTTTGGAGTGGTTTTTGAGTAAGCCAAAAATAAAAAAGGAGAAAGCTAAGTGGTAGTAACCAAAAAAGAAATTCGGGATGTAAAAAACTCATGCCAATCCCTTTTGGTTACGGCCATACAGATAGAGGAGCATCGCTAAAAAGCCGATAAAGAGGGGATAAATGTAGTAATACTCAAAATATTTCTCTACCGCAATCCTCCCAAAAGGAGGGTGTGAGCGATGAGACACCTCTACCCAATCCTCAGTGGGTTCGATAATACTCACCTCCAAACCTATCGGTAATGAGCGAATCCACTCTTTGGGTTTCGATGAGAGGAGTATTACCCACCCTCTCGCTTCAGGTGTGGTGGAGAAAAAACGCTCTATCTCTTTGGTTATTTTCCCATCAGAGTTCTCTTTTGTGAGCTGAGAGAGGATTTTTAGAAACGTCTCATGATCCTCCGTAAGAGGGATAATCGTAGGGGATGGCGCAGGGACATAGAGGGCAAAACGATCCGATGGGCGTTTTTCGATAAACGATCGGATATCCTCCAATATTTCGGGTTGAATGGATGAGGGTTCAAGTGCAATCAGGATGTCATATCCTCTTGGCTCCTCTTTCACCTCCCGAACGGGAGACATCAACGCGACGATGAAAAAAGAGATCATCGCCCATTTGGCAACCCACATCCACAAAGGGGGCTTTGTTTCATCCATTCCAAACAGTGCATTGCGGGGAAAATAGATCGGGTTACTGCGAAGCGGACAGAGTGCCTCACATGCGAGAAAGAAAAAGAGGATAAATCCGAGCTTGGGAAACTGGAAATAAATCCCCTCAAGCATCGATAATCTCTAAATAGAGGCGATAATACCCTATCGTCTCCTCATCGATCATCTCCACCTTTGGAGCGTATTTGTAGGGGGCCAAACGCTCAAAGAGGTTATGATATGCCTTTTCTGTACGTTCGTTATCGGAGGCAAACACGCGTCCGAGCTCACTGATGGTGTACGCGGCACGTTTGGGGTCGGAGAAATCGACCGATGAGAGTGCGATAAAACGCTCTTTCCGCAAATTTACACGACGTTTTCGGATCTGCTTGATGAGTGCCAAAATAAGCGCCAAGCTCAAAGCAACCGCTATGAGAACCACCGCGATAAAATAATAGAGTGAATAATCGGGAATCTCCACCAACGGAGCGATGTCATTTAGCGGAATATTCAAATCTTTCATACTCTCCCCTCAAACAACCGTCGCAACGTCACAATCGCATTCGCATCGGTATAGAGCTTGCTCGCGCGAACCCCCGCTTTTCGAAACGATTCAAAAAGTTCGATGTCATGCGCTCTGACCCGCTCGCGGTAGCGCTTCACGCTTTTCTCATTGAAATCCCCCTCCAATACGGCACCGCTCTCAGGATCGATGAGGGCACTAAATCCCATCACTTCAGGATTCTCTTCGGCACGGTCGCGTACGACGATAGCAACTACTTCGTGCTTTCGAGCGAGGAGTCTCAAATCTGGAATCTCGAAAAAATCACCGATCAACACGATCAGAGACCTTCGCTTCGTTCGACGATAGAGCTCTTTGATGCTATGGGTTAGATCAACACGGTGATGCAGTATCTCCGCATCCAAAACACTCCTCGTCGCCTGCTGTACCGAAAAGCGCTTTTTCGCGGGACGAATCTCGTTTCGGAGGGTTTCGGAGTAATTCGCGTGGCCGAAAACATCGCCGTTTGTGACCGCAGAGTATCCGATCAATGCCACCGCTTCGGCAACAGACTCGATCTTAAACTTCTGTGATCCGAAATGAAGTCCCCCGCCGAGCAGTGCGACGGTGAGGACATTAAGCTCGCGTTCTTCTCGAAACACTTTAACGAACGGTTTCCCCATCTTCGCCGTAACGTTCCAGTCGATGTGACGGGTATCATCACCGCTGACGTATTCGCGCAGTTCAATGAAATCGTACCCCTCCCCCCGAAACATCGAGGGGTTGTTTCCGATCCGATCCCCGATGATCTGGCGACGGGCTTTGATAAGGATCTGACGACTATTGTTCATTATGGAATCGGTACCGCTTTAATGATCTTCTCGATGAGCTCATCGACCGCTATCCCCTCTGCTTCCGCTTCATAGGAGAGGACGAGACGGTGACGCATCAGCTCTTTGATAATCGAGGCGATATCACTCGGTGTAACAAATTCCCGACCGCGTAAAAACGCCACCGCACGGGAGGCTTTGAACATATCGATACTCACACGGGGAGATGCCCCAAACTGCAAGAACCCTTTGATCTCATCTAATCCAAACGCTTGCGGATCACGTGTCGCGCTAACGAGGCTGATCATGTATCTCTCCACCTCTTCGTCGATGTGGATTGCTTTGACTCTCTCTTTAAGTGCGATCAATTGATCCGCATCGATTACCGCGTTAATAGCATCACCGAGTCCCGATCCGACACGCCGCGCGATGGAGAGCTCCTCTTCTGGGGTGTTGTAGCCGACATTGATTTTGAGCATGAAACGGTCTAATTGTGCTTCAGGGAGTGGATAAACCCCCTCGTTCTCTATTGGATTCTGCGTCGCCATAACGAGAAACGGAGGGGAGAGTTTAAAACTCTCATCCCCCAGTGTCACCTGTCGCTCCGCCATCACTTCGAGC
Organism: Sulfuricurvum sp.; assembly: GCF_028688295.1. Taxonomy (GTDB): domain Bacteria; phylum Campylobacterota; class Campylobacteria; order Campylobacterales; family Sulfurimonadaceae; genus Sulfuricurvum. The sequence continues at coordinate 16,806 of NZ_JAQTYM010000003.1, read as the reverse complement.
AATGCCGATTGCACTTTTGCGGGGGCGCGGTTGATCTCATCGGCGAGGAGGAGATTGGTAAAAATCGGCCCTTTTTTGATCTTGAATCCATTATTTTTCGGATCGTAGACCTCAGCACCCAAAATGTCACTCGGAAGCAAATCGGGGGTAAACTGCACCCGTTTAAATCCCAAACCAAGCGATTGCGAAAGGGCTTTTACCGTTGTCGTCTTCGCCAGTCCCGGAATCCCTTCGATCAGAATATGTCCGTCGCACAGCAATCCGATCAACAATCCATCGATCATCTTCTCCTGACCGACAACGACTTTGGCTACTTCGGAGCGTATTTGATTAATTACATCTATCATAGTGTCACCTTTTTATCTGTTGTGAGTTTACCTTGTTTCGTTTTAGGTTTCTATTTGTGTAGAAACTTATCTCGTCATCCCGTACTGGATACGGGATCTATCTTTTGCATTTAAGATAAATTGTGGGATAATTCTCTTGATAAGCCCATGGTTCACCCTGAATAGGGATTTGCCTCTCTCAGCTCACCGATGATGATGCCTTGGGTATTGCATATCGTTCATCTTCTCCATTTTATAATACAAATTCACTCTGTTTATTCCACTTTTTCAATCCATCGAATATTAAAGTTTCCCTGTTTTACATATATCGTCGCCGTATCTCCAATTTGTTTTTTATTGTAAACATCACTATCAACACGAATTTGGTAAGTATCAATTTCATTAGAATTATTATTTAAATGAAATTCATATCTCTTTGCAGACCTTGAAGATGAATATTTGTCTGTAATTATATCTTTAACAATCAATTGAAATGAGTTATCATTCCAAACATTCAAATATTTTATCACTATCATAAAAAAGAAAAAATATGCAATAAAAATATAAAGTGAATATGTTTTTATTAAGTCTATTTTAAATGAACTCATACTAATTTTTTTATAAATATAAAAACAAATTCCAATTGAATATAGAGCAGATAATACGATTGTTGCAAAAATTAACGTTGCTAAGTCTATCGTAGAAGGATATGTAATATATATTTCTATCATACAAAGAAAAAAACTCAAGCTACTCCCAAAAATACTAATAAATTTAATATTTAGAATTGGACGTAAGTTTGTTTGGCTTGAACAATCTAAAACTGATGTATTTATTCCATGATAAATTTCTAAAAAATAATTTCCATATTGTTCTGCAAATCTGGATAAATCGATATCTTTTTTGCGGTATTTTTTCCCTAATTTAAATTCAATTTTAAAAGCTTCATTGTTCTCTATTTTTATACTTTTACAATCATACAAATACGGTAATGAAAAAATATCTAAAATAGCTGAATGCATATTGGCTTTATCGATTTCAGCGTATAATTTTTCATTGTCAGATGCAACATATACAAGTTTATTAAACTGAGTATCATTCGATTGATACGTTCTCAGTAATTTTAGCTTTATCATTAAACGGTCGAATAATGTTTTGTTACGAAAATAAAACCGCTCATCAGAAAGTTTCTGTACAAAAAAAACTATTGATTCTACTTTTCCAGAAATGATTCCATCAATATTCATTACACAACGAATTGATTCATTATTGAATTGAATAATCTCATCAAAATTCCAATCACTATAATCATTTGATTTTTCAGACAAAGAAAATCTAGCTATTAAAAATGATACTAGAATAAAGACTAAAACAAGTACAAAGTAAATCACTTATAACTCCCACTCAAATTTTGGACTAAAATTTAAACCTTGCTTGTGAATATTTTTATAATCTTCAACCCATAAATAGACTAATTCCATCCAAATTCCTAATTTTCTTTTTCTTTTTTTGGGATGGATCCCCGGGTCAAGCCCGAGGATGACAAACCGTCCGTTTTACCCTTCGACAAGTTCAGGGCGAACGACAAATTTTATATGTGTTTTAATGGTATCTTTTGTCCCCTTAATTCATCGAAATTCTATTTTGCACCCCATTTGTGGTACAATAATAAAAAAGGAGTTTGCCATGCGTACCAGTACCAGCATCCGAATAGACAACGATGCAAAAGAGATCGCGACTGCTGTATTGAAACAATACGGCATGAGTCTGAGCGACGGTATCAACCTCTTTTGTAAACAAGTCGCCCTCACCCACTCCATCCCTTTTGAACTCAAAGTTCCAAGCGAGCGGATGAAAATAGCCCTCCAAGAACTCGAAGAGCGCAAGGGTGAGAAATTCACCTCGATGGAAGCGTTAAAACGAGATTTGCTCTCGTGAAATACAATATTTTTGATTGATTTATAAAATAGTCGGATCGTTAGGGAGCAGGTTAAAAACCATATAATCTTCAAAAGCATTTTTACCCGAATTTGGGATATTTTCAAAACCGTATTCTTCGTAAAGACTTCGCTTGTTGGCATTTATAGGGATAAGATAAACATGGTTGATTGCAACTTGTTTTTGAAGTTCAAGCGCAAGGGTTATCGCATAATCAAGAAGTGCATAGCTATTTCGTGGTTCATCGGTATTTTTGTATCTTAAATGCGGTTGGACATAAAGAAATTCGATAAGCAAACCTGCGATATTGTCCACATCGTTGGTGATTTTGAGAGAAATAAATCCGTATGGAGTTTCTCCATTAAATCCTGCATGGATGATATTTTGATAGCAATTGGCTGTTTCACGTAGGAGGCTGACTAATTTCTGGATATGTTCAGATTCACTTTTGAAATCAAATGAATCGAAAAAAGAGGTTAAAGAATTTTGGGGAAGAGGAGTTATCAAGAAGCCAGCTTAGCTCGCAAGCTGTGCTTTGAGCGATTTGATTTTATCGATTTGTTTGACAGTACCGATACGAAGCACTTTTTTTTGCTCATCGGTCAAATTTTTAATAGGTTTGGCGGTCTGTAGTTGATTATCACGAATAATATATGACATTCTAAACCCCTTTTTACTTTGTGATTAGTGAAATTATACCCTAAATACTCACTGGTGCAATCTGATCCAACCTCTTCTTCGCTTCACGCAAATCCAGTGTTCCCGCTTCGAGTTCGGCGATAATCGGCTCGTACACCCTCTCCCCTGAGAGCGCGAGAAGCATCACAAGTTCTTTGGAGGTTTTAGCTTCATCGTAAAACTGCTTTCTTTTTCTGCGAGGTCGCATCTTCCACACTCTTCGTGCAACTTCACCCAACAAGATCCCTGCAAGTACCAGTGCCCCATAGAGAGCAAAACGAGCCAGAGTACTCCAATCACGCAAAGCGGGAGGATCGAGGAGGTTGGAGCGCTCGAATCCTTGTGCCACTTCGATCGCTACCGCCTCACTCTCTAGTCGTTTGATCTTTTGACTTTGGGTATCAAACACCTCGAGTGAGATTTTCGGAATCACAAAACTTTGTTCACTCACGAGGGCAAATTCCTGACGTATCTCCCCCGAAAACCCCGCCGTATCGGGGGTGATGTCGCGGGTCGGCTCTTCGGCGAACACATTGACGCCACTGATGTTTAGCTCATACGGTACGTATTGATCGAGGTTCCCACGTCCACGGATATAGAGGCTCAAATGAACCGGTTCGTGAGCTACCACACTTCGTTTATCGACTCTCACTTCCAAAGATAACTCTCCGCTGAGTGCCGCTGCGTTGGCTTGTGCGGCAATCAGTACTTTGGGCAGATGGGCACTCTCATCATCGAAATCGTATTTTTTGACGTTATCGCGACCGATGGAGGCATTCTCGATCGATGCAAACGTCGTATGACGCATCAGCGCATCCAATGCAACCTCAACGCTCCCCTCTTGGATCGGGGTGATCAGTACATCAAAGGTCTGTACCCGTTTCCCCTCCACGATCCGATCACGCTGGGTTAGGATAGAGGCTTTATAGCGTTCATTTCCGCTCGGTTTAAACGCAATCGTATAGTCCGCCGCATTGGTTGAAAAGGTGCACTCATACCGCACTACACCGCTTTGATGGACGTAGAGACTTTGCGGCGCTTCGAGCACCTTCCACTGATAGGTTGCCCCCCATCCGGACACACTGAGAATCATCAGCGCGACTAGCCTACCAAGGCTTCGTTTCATGGACACTCCTTTGATTGATCAATTCATACTGTTTGGAACTAAGAGCCGCTTTGCCCTGCGACGTTGAAAAGCGCGGATCTGCTTGCGCCTTTTTGCCCGCATCTCCCGCACCGGAGGAGGCTATATCACTTTGCATATTCGATCCGCCCCCCTCTTTGGTTTTCTTCCCCTCACCCGTGGGTTTGTTCTCATCCGAGGTGAATTGATCTTTTTTCTCTTTACGGACATTGAGCGATTTTTGCTCTTGCGCTATGGCAATCGCTTTTAGATTCTGATCGGCTTGGCGGCTATAGCGCAGTGTGAGCGATTTGAGCAGTGCTTGACGCGCGTTTTCAAACTCGCTGAGGCGGATATGAGCGTTACCCATATTGTAAAAGATTTTGGATTTGAAGATCGGATCATTGGATCGGATCGAGCGATACACCGCCAGTGCTTCGGCATATTTTCCACCTTTGTAAAGAGAAGCCGCACGATTAAACTTCCCCTGTGGGGAATCGATATGATAATACCACTGAGCCGAACGTTCATAATTTCCATGAGAATACTCATATTTCCCTAAGGTTTGATAGGGATAATCGAGCAATCCCGCATGGGCACTGATCCCTACAAAAGCCAAAAGGGGCAATATTTTTTTGTTTATTTTCTCCCCTAAGCTCGTATACGCCAACACAAATGCGATCAGCCCCAACACGAGAGGAAAATAAAAAAGTTCTTCATAGCGTGTCACCGTAGATTCGCCTGCGAAATCTTCACTCCGTTCACGTTCGATCCACTCGATCACCGCGTCCGCATCGGCGCCATCGATCACTTTCCCCCCGCTTTGTTCCGCGATGGCATTAATCGCATCGTTGCGTGAACTTACGACGATATGCCCCTCTTCATCTTTGAGCGATCCGTTTTCGCTAGGCAGAGTGCTGCCGCCTGATGTGGCGAGCATCACGATACACACCCTCAATCCGTTTTCTTCTGCAAACGCCGCTTCTTTCTCATACGAGAGTTGATCTCCTCCGTCGGTAAAAAGGACGAGTAGCGGGTGAGCGGCATGGGACATTTTACGGGCAAGTTCCAACGCACTCATCACCTCTGTCCCTTTGGTGATAATCTGCGACTCATCGAGTGAGCCGAAAAGGTGTTCGAGAAGTTCGGTGTCTTTGGTCAGCGGGGAGAGGATAATCGCGCTCGTCGTATGAGCAAGTACCCCGAAGCGATCTTTTTTATCGGTTGCAACAATGCGGTTCAACACCCTCTTCGCCGCATCCAGCCGTGTGGGTGCAACGTCGGTCGCCCTCATCGAATACGACACATCGACGGCTAAGATCACATCGCTTCCCGATTCTTCGACGCTGATCGGTTTTTCTGGTATTACGGGACGGCTGAGGGAGAGGATCAAAAAGAAAACACTCACCAACAGCCAAATTTGGTGATGCCAGCCATAGCGACGTGCCCCCCAGAGATAGAGGGGGAGGAGGATAAGAGCATATAGCCACATCGGAGATAACAAACTCATCCTTTGACACTCCTTCTCCAACCTAACCACAAGACAATGAGCAATGCCCCCGCCACCGCGTACTGGTAATAGTGTTCAAAAAAGGTGTGCTCGGCACTTTTGATGCGGGAGCGTTCGAGTGTATCGATCTGATCATACACCGCTTTGAGTTCCTTTTCATTGGTGGCACTGAAATACTCCCCCCCGCCATCACGCGCCATCTGTGCGAGAAGTTTGCTATCAAACTCCCCCTTTTCGCCGATCCCGATGGTGTAGAGTTTTATCCTAGCTTTTTGCGCCATCGCTACCGCCTCTTTGGGGGAGATCGCACCGCTGTTGTGTTCTCCGTCGGTGAGGAGGATAATCACTTTGGATTTGGCTTTGGAATCTTTGAGCGCTCTCACCGCCTGCGCTACCCCCTCGCCGATAGCGGTATTTTGCCCCGCCATACCGTGACTCAGATAGCCGATCATCTCGGCTATGATCTCTTTCTCATAGGTCACAGGGGTCGCGATAAAGGCAAAATCCCCAAACACCACCACCCCGACGTTATCTTCACGCCGTTTCATCACAAAATCGGAAGCGATCTTTTGGACGATCTCAAATCGAGTGGCACGACTCTCATCACTCGAAAACCCCGAGGCATTCATCGACCCGCTGGCATCGAGGCTTAGGACGATGTCGATCCCGTTACGGTTGCGCGGATCGGAAAAATCGACCACGACGGGAGTCGCCAACGCCCCCACCATCAATGTCACGGCAAGCGCTTTAAACAACCACTCAAGATTTCGCCATTTACTGGGATTTCCGAAAAATTGCAGATGGGGAAAATAGCGTTTTTGAGGGATGATTTTGCACGTGTACAGGCAATAGAGGATGGGAGGAAGAACTAAAAATGCCCACACAAAATCAAACGACCAGATATTCATAGGGGGATTATACCGATTTGAGGATTAAGATTATCGGAGCTTTTTTCGTTATTTTTACACTCTTGATCTATAATCCTTTATAATTTTACAAAAAAGGCCACAAAGATGAAAAAATTATTCCTTCTCCTCGCTCTGTGCGGAGTACTATTCGCCGAAGAAGGGGTTAAAAAAGTGGTTTTCGATCTCACAAGCGGAAAACTCGAAGCGATTGAAAAAAAGGTATTGAGCGGTATCGCTTTCAATAAAACCCATTATGAGAATAACCTCGAAAAACTTGATGTTGCCGTAGTGATCCACGGTGACGCTTATAAATTTTTCATCGATGATTTAGCAAATTCGCCCTATAAAAATGATGCCGCGCTGAGAAAAGCTCACGATCAACTCGGCAAACGGCTCTCCGCAATGGCAAAAAACTACGATGTGGAATTTATCATGTGCGAATCAGGGATGAAATCTCATAAAATCGACAAAAGCACTCTCTACGATTTTGTAAAACTCACCCCGAGTTCAACTATCGGATTGATCGATAAACAAAACGACCAATTTGCCTATGTGCCGATTCACTAAAAAGAGCCTTTGTTCTCTCTAATGATCACACAAAGATATAGTGGTTTTTTTAATAGCTCATTGAACCGGCATTAATTAAACCGATTGAAATCGACATAAATGCCATAAAAGTACCGACGGAGATATCGCCGTTGTGAATATGTTTCTCAACAGAGAATTTACCGCTTAAGCGAGTCAGGATAAAGGCAAAAATGAGTTGTATTGCCATCGCCACTCCAGCCCACATCACAAAATCAATATACGAAACACTATGCACTAATGCACTGTAAAGGGGAATGGAGAGGCCTAAGATGGCTCCGCCGAATCCCAGTGCTGCTGCTGTATTGTTCTCACCGAAGATCATCTGATAATCATCATACGGAGTAACTTTCGCATAAAGAAAAAGAAACAGGGCAAAAACCACGATACCGGTTAGGAAAAAGAGGCCGAACGAGAGAAAATAGTCTATAAACATACTAATCCTTTATTTTAGGGCAATGATAGCCAAAAAAAATTAACGGCACGTCACGTTTGTGTCTAAGATTGCCTCTTCTTTTTTTGCATGAATACATTGTGTTTTACTCATTATGACATCCCTAAAATGGGTCTCCCACAACAACGTATTTTTCATTTTAGCTGTACGCAGATCGTTGCGTATAAACTTGGATCCGCCGATTTCAGAGCCTCTAAAATCGGTTTTATTCAAAATGGCATCCGTGAAATCAGCTTTCCAGACTTTTGCATCACGGATATCGGCACGGCTAAGATCGCTTTGATTTAAATGTGTCCCTTTAAAATTTGCCCCTTGAGCACGAAGCCCTCTTAGATCACTCCGTTCTAATGAAGCTTTCCAAAACACAGCCCCCTGCGCATTCGCATCGCGCAGATTACAATCATTAAAATCAGCCAATTCGAACACACTTTCTCGCAAATCGGCTTTGCTTAGATCACTCCCATGAAAGTCGCCCCCGCTAAAATCCATTTTACTCAGATTCGCCCCCCGAAGATCACATCCGATGCACTCTTTTTCTTCTATCGCTTTTTTCAAATGTGACGTATCGTAAGCGCTCAGACTAACCCCAAAAACAATTGCTAATACAACCCCTCTCATTTGATAGCTCGAATGCGACGAAGCTCCGCCAAAAATGGCTGTGGACGTTTACTTCCGATGATCGTCTCTTTTTTGTTGCCGGCACGATCTACAAAAAACATTGTTGGAATCCCAAAATAATCAAATCCATCCGGAAGTTTACTTTTATGTATGTTTTTATCGATCACCACAAAATGTTGACGCATATACCCTTCGACCGATTTATCGTGAAAAACTTTTTGTTTCATGTACGCACATTCAGGACAATCATCTGTTGTATAAATCATCAGTACAAGCTTATTTTCTTTTCCCATCCCTGCAACCGCATTTTTAAACTGCTCATCATTTTGGATCGTATGGGCGGCAAGATTCAAAACCATGATCCCTACAAGCAACAAAAATTTCATCATTCATACTCCTTTTAAACTCTATAGAACCCAATAATATCATTTTTTCTAATCCATTTTGACTCTTATCGTGTCGCTATCACTACTTTTCGAACAAAATGTCCAATATCCACCCAAATCTATTGACAAAAAAGGTTACAACCGCTATAATTCCCGTCCATAAATTGTGCTGGAACAGTTTATTGTTATTTACGTCCCGTTAGCTCAGCTGGTAGAGCATTTCACTTTTAATGAAGGGGTCGATGGTTCGAATCCATCACGGGACACCACTTTTTTTCAACCACATTTATGTGGCCCCATCATCTAATGGTTAGGATTCCAGATTTTCATTCTGGCCATACGAGTTCGAATCTCGTTGGGGTCACCACTTCATTTTCCAAAAATCATGCTAAACTTACCACTATTTTATAACGTGCTAAAAGAGCCTCTATGAGAATAAAAAATAATTTTTACATCGTCATAACCATATCCATATTAATGATTGCCCTCTCGATCACTATTTCACTTATCAATTACATGGTTTCTCTCCGCTCTACCGAAGCCGATCTCAAAACCCGCTCTCTCCCACTGACCGTTGATAATATCTACACCGAAATTCAAAAACACGTCATCGAACCCAATCTCGTCGCATCGATGATGGCGCATGATACGTTTCTCCAAGACTGGCTTATCAATGATGAACAAAACAGCGATAAAATCACCCGTTATCTTGAAACCATTAAAAATAAATACGGTATGTTTGTTACGTTTTTAGTCTCTGAAAAAACACAAAGTTACTATACCCACAACGGTTTTTTAGAACATCTTAGCCCTTCAAAACCCAATAATGAATGGTATTTTAAATTCAAAAAACTACAAGGAGACAATGAAATCAATTTGGATTTCAATAATAATCTCGATAACTCTTTGATCATGTTTATCAATCATAAAATCTATGATCACAATTACCATTATGTAGGAGCTACCGGAATCGGAATAAAGGTCTCTTATATTAACGAGATGCTCAAGCGATTTCGCCAAGAGTATAATTTTACGGTTATGTTTTTAAATGAACAAGGGGAAATTGTCTTATCCGAACGCACCGATACAAAAGTCCAAAACATTTCTGCCATACCTGAGTTAAATCTTCTCATGGATCAGATCATTGTGAAAAATTCTAGGATTATTGAGTACCAAAAAAATGGAGAAACTTATCTTCTAAAAACAAAATATATACCAGAACTCAATCTCTATCTACTCGTAGAAGCGAAATTGGATTATTTTATCCAAGACGTACGACAAACTTTTTATATCAATCTCACCCTCTCACTCATTGCAACGATGATTATTGTACTAATCATCGTCCGTATGATTAAAGGGTATAACAAAAAACTCGAATTTATGGCTCGCCACGACTCTCTAACCAGACTCTTAAACCGAAATGCTTTTAATGACTCCATGCACGATTTCATCCTTCTTTCAAAAAGAAATTTGACCCCTTTTAGCCTGATTTTCTTCGACATCGATAATTTCAAAATAATCAACGATACTCTAGGACATCAAACCGGAGATGCTGTTCTCATTCGAATTGCAGAAGTTCTCAAAACGCGTCTTCGCCGTACCGATATCGTAGGACGCTGGGGTGGTGAAGAGTTCACAGTGGGGCTCATCAATACTGATTTGGAAAATGCTAAACAAATCGCCGAAACACTTCGTAAATCATTCGAAGAAGATGCTGGACTTTTACATCTATGTGCATCTTCGGTAACCGCTAGCTTCGGCGTAGTCATGCTCTCTGCCGATGATACAGTAGATTCACTCTTAAGCCGCGCCGATTCAGCAATGTATAAAGCAAAAGAATCAGGGAAAAACAAAGTAGAAGTAAAACCTTTTTAAAAGTTTTCCTATTTTAGAGACGGAAAACAACTCACATAAAGAATAAACAATCGTTCGTACATAATGATTATTTTGTGATTTTTAATGGATACTATTGGGCAGCATCTCTCAGTTTTAATAATAGAAAATAACAAATATATAGTTTTTTATTGTTTTAATAAGAAAGATTAAAACGTCATTAAAATCTCATAATGTATGGTTACAATAATCTTCACAAGGAGATAGATTTGTTCAATTGTTTAGCACATATCGAAGAGCTCAAATCGGAAATATTAGACCGTAATTTAATCATGATTACGACTGATCCGACCGGTGTCATTACCGATGTTAGCAAAGGGTTCGAGCTCCTCTCTGGATATGCTAAAGTTGAATTAGTCGGTTTAACGCACAAAATCATTAGCCATCCCGATACGCCAAGGGAAATATTTACTCATCTGTGGGAGACTATCACTAAAGGTAAGCAATGGTACGGAGAAATAAAAAATAAAAATAAGCACGGCTTTGGTTACTGGAGTAAAATCTGTATCGAACCACTCCTCAATGAGGATAATATTTTAGGCTATATTGGGATCTATACCAATATAACAGAACAAAAAGAGTTAAGCCGAAAAGTGGAAATAGACCCGCTTACGGGGATTTATAACCGATCAAAACTGCACCTTCTTCTCATTCATAAAATAGAGCAAGCCTATTTTGAAAACAGTACTTTTCCCATTCTATTTATCGATTTAGACCTCTTCAAATCGGTTAACGATCAATATGGGCATTTAGAGGGTGATCGGATCTTGGTAGAATTTAGTAACCTGATTCGTAATTCACTACGGAGCAGAGACCTTTTTTGCCGGTGGGGTGGAGAAGAATTTATTATTATTTTGGATCAAACGGATATTAAAACCGCCTATCTGATCGCCGAAAAACTCCGTAATCTCGTCCAAGAGTATGATTTTGGTCTCGATCGCCCTATCACCCTTAGTATTGGTATAAGTGAATATGATTCAAAAGATTCAATTGATGATACGATAATGGCGGCAGACCAAGCAATGTACAAAGCAAAAAACCAAGGAAGAAATCAAACCCTTATCGCACATGAAAATAGAGAATAACTATGTTTAAAACGAATAATTTCACCCTGCTTTACATTGAAAGTGATTTAAATATACGAGAAACAAATGCACAATTTATTCGCAGAAATGGATTAAAAGTTTTAGAAACCGATAATTCTCAGAAAGCATGTGATTTATTTCGAACACAAAAAGTTGATATGATATTGATAGATTTGCATCTAACGAATGAAAACGGTCTGGACTTTATCCGATGTCTTCGTCAAAAGGACATATCAACCCCAGTTATTATTACCGCCAGCCATATAGATCAAGATATTCTAATAGATGCGATTAATCTCAATACTACCCGCTATTTGAAGAAACCACTCAAAAACAATGATCTGCTTGATGCTCTTATGTTAAGTGCTAAAAAAATTCTCAACTGTCACTATAGCTCAGCGTATACGATCTTACATAATGGTTTTAGCTATGATCCCATCAACAAAACAATTAAGCATCCTGATGGAGAAATCATACAATTATCCAGAAAAGAATATCTCCTCTTGGAACTCCTCATCAATAAAAAAAGGCTTATTGTCCCTTATAATGTTATAGAATCGATCGTTTGGCAGGAGACTTTAATGAGTATGGATGCCCTTCGAACATTGGTTCGAGGGATCCGAAAAAAGTCTTACCCTGAAATTATTTTAAATATAAACGGAATCGGATATAAAATAGACCTATAGAAATGGACGAATCCGTTAACAAATTCTTGGTAAACTTTTTAATATTTTTCTAAAAAAGAGGCAAAATCATGAAATCTTTGGCACTTATAGTTTTCATCTTCTTTACCGGTTGTTCCGCTACATGGAGTGGTGTCCAACAAGACACTAGCAATGCTGTTGATTGGACAAAAGGACAAGTTAATCAAGGGGCAAATTACGTAAAAGAGAAAACTGAATAGCTTTCTCTTTTACACATCTCGAATAGTCGATGATGGCTCTCCAAAATAATAGCCTTGCGAAAAGTCGACATCCAATTCTTTAACTTTTTCAAAAACATTTTTAGAATGAACAAATTCTGCAACGGTCTTAATATTCATGCTTTTAGCAAAATTGACAATTGATTTGGTAATTATTTGAGAGTTTTGATCATTATCTATATTTTTAATCATCGATCCGTCTATCTTGATGTAATCGACTTTGAGCTTCATCAGATATTCAAAGTTTGAATACCCTGTCCCGAAATCATCTATAGAAATTTTTACACCGTATTTTTTGACACTATCAATAAACTCTAAAACTTGATCAAAGTTCTCAATTCCCTCAGATTCTATAATCTCAAATACTATTTTATTCCCGATGGAAGACTCTTCGAGTTTACTAAAGATAAAATGATGTATCTCTTTATTTAAAATATCTTCTACTGAAATATTAATCGATACAAGATAAGGCAAATTTTCAAACCGTTTAAACGTTTTATCAATGATTATTTTTGTAAGCTGATGATAGAGCTTATTCTTTTTTGCGAGTTCCAAGAAATGGACAGGAGCAATCAATCCCCCTTTGTCATCTATCATCCGCATAAGGGCCTCATATTTGACTATTTTCTCTGTTTTCGTATCGACTATAGGTTGAAAAACCGGTATGATTTTATCTTCTTCTATCGCTTTTTTGAGTCGTTTCGTCCACTCAAAATTTTTCTCATACTCTTTTGCCATTGCCATAGTGTCATCATAGATTAAAAAGTTCTTTTTGCTTTTTTTAGCCAATTTAAGTGCGATATCTGCATTCATTAACAATTGCTCAGACCCATACGATATCCCTATCGTTGCACTGAGACTTACTTCACTTTTATCATCAATATTAAAACTTTTTTGCGCAATTTTTTCACTGACATAGGCTGCAAAAATCTTAAATTCATTAAGTTCCATCCCTCTAGTACACAAATGTGCAAATTCATCCGAATGGAGACGATAAATACCCTCTTTCACAGGAATAATCTCTTGCAGATAATGAGCAAAATCTTTTAAAATAATGTCACCTACATGATCCCCGTATAAATCATTAATCTCCTGAAATCCATCGATATTTATGATCATTAAAAAAACATTCTTATTTTCTTCAAGCTTTTCAGTCAGCTTTCTTCTATTTTCCAATTCCGTTAAACTATCAAAATAAAATTGATGTTCAATCGAGTCAAGCATACTGTTGAAAATATCTTTTATCGAATCGATCTCTTCAATATTATCATTTACTTCTACCCGTTTTGTCATATCCTGAGACGTGGTTATCATTTTGATAACATTTGAAAAGTTTTTAATGGGTTTAATCAAATACTGATTCAATTCTATAAAAATTGCAATAAAGACTGCAAAAGAAAAAATTACGATAAAAATAATAAAAAAGTTGATCATTTCAGTCAGTGAAATTTTTAAATCATCTATCGGGTACGAAACATCAATAACCCCTAAGACATCACCAACGTGTGCATTGGTATGACATTTTAAACAATTATTTTTTGCAATCACTGGAAAATAGTATTCGATAAATTCAGAATCTGAAATATTGAGGACTTCCTCTCCGTTCATGGCTTTTGCAATATCTTGATTTGATTCTCTCGCTAATTTATCTTTTTCAATTTCACCAAAAAGTCCTACTACCGTCTCACTCCGATAAACATTGACTTTCATGTGTTCATCAACACTATTCAGTCGGCTAATGATCTCTTCTAAATCATCTTTAGTCCAACCTCTTTGCATCGCAGAATAAAGTGCTTCAAAAACAAGCATACTCGTTTTCCTAGCATCTACATGAGCAAGATTTGATATGGCCTCTCTTTTCATATACTCACCATATAAAAATGCAGCTATAAGTGTCAGAAACATGGTAATAAAAATGATTTTGGCAGCAATCTTTGTATAGCTTGTTTTTTGTGACATCTTTGCCTACCTGATAAATAAAATCAATAATCTTATAAAATCTATCTTATCAAATAGGGTGTGAAATAAATATTAAAGATTTTAACTTTAACTCGATATGTAAGCTTAGTTGCATACAAATCTCTTTTTTCATTCTACAATAACACATACTGATTCCAAGGACTTTTGATGTGTTTGATTCTCACCCTCGCTTTTCTTGTTGCCACTTTTTCCTTTTTTTCCCAAGGGCTTATTCACCATGCTATTATGAGTGCCATCATCGCCGCTATCTCTCTTTTCTTTTTTATCCGTAAAATTATTACTAACGGCCGTTGTATTTTCGGAAAAGATCGAGATTGTAACAAACCTACGTGAGCTACGCTACAATTCCACCTTTTACCAAAGGTATCGTCAATGCAAATAATCTTTTTCTCTTTACTCCTCTTTATTTCCTTATCTCTTACAGCTGATGAACCACGCCAATGGGGTGAAAACGTCACCGGAGTAACCACCACATTCCAGAGCGATAAGAAAGAGATTGCTCTCACATTTGATGCGTGTGGAGGGAGTTTTCGCAGTTCCCAGTATGATGAGCAACTGATCGATTATCTCAATGAAAATGGTATTGCTGCTACCCTCTTTATCAATGCTCGCTGGATCAAAAGCAACCCCGAAATTTTTTCTGCACTCGCATCCAATCCTCTCTTTGAAATCGCCAATCACGGCACAGCACATCGCCCCCTCTCCGTAAACGGTAAAAGC
This sequence comes from Sulfuricurvum sp., assembly GCF_028688295.1. GTDB lineage: Bacteria > Campylobacterota > Campylobacteria > Campylobacterales > Sulfurimonadaceae > Sulfuricurvum. The sequence continues at coordinate 1,680 of NZ_JAQTYM010000003.1, read as the reverse complement.
ATTTATAACATCGCAGGAACATCTTCGCCCGAAGAGGTGGAGCATGAAATCAACGGCAATGGAGATTTGATCGAAGGACTCACCGGTAAACGTCCCCGATTTTTCCGCTCAGGTACTGCCTATTATGATGAACAAGCAGTAGCTATTGCTCGGCTCAATGGAGTGGAGATCGGGGGATTTAGTGTGTTAGGAGATGCGGGGGCAACCTTTAGTGCCGAAAAAGTTGCTCATCAGATTACCAATGCGAAAAGCGGTGATATCATACTTCTGCACATGAACCACCCTGAGGGTGGAACCCGCGAGGGGGTTAAAGAAGCGATTGAGAAGCTCAAAGCACAAGGGTTTAGCTTTGTTCGGCTCAGTGATGTTAAAGAGCGACTGATTCCCCTTCCCTAACGTGTATAATTGATCTCAACTGTTACGTGGACAAGCTCTTCGTGAATCCCTAACCGCTCTTTGAAATACTCCGGACTCACCTCTTCATCTGATGAGAGCGAGAGAATCACCGAATATTTCCCTTTTCCTACACGCCAAACATGAAGATCGGTTATTTGTGCTGCGATAGGGCTATCAATAATCACTTCACGAATCTCCTCAACAACAGGATCGTCCATATTAGCATCGAGCAAAATCCTCCCCGTTTGAATCATCAGCCCATACGCCCATACTCCAATAAGTACTGAGCCAACGATCCCCATCATCGGGTCCAGCCACGCCGCACCCCAAAGTTTCCCCCCTACCAACGCCACAATCGCTAAAACCGAGGTTGCAGCATCAGCAAGAACATGTAAATAGGCAGCGCGTAGATTTAGATCATGATGATGTTCATGTTCATGTTCATGATGGTGATCGTGATGATGGCTATCTCTCAAAAGCCATGCACAAATCAGATTGATTGCCAACCCTACGAAAGCAATCGCAATCGCCTGATCATAATGGATTTCACTCGGGTTGATGAGTCGCAAAATTGAGTAATAGAGCATCATTAATGCAACAACGACGAGAAACAACGCACTCGTATAACCGCCCAAGACTTCGATCTTCCATGTCCCAAACGCAAATCGAGGATCTGCCGCGTATCGACGAGCTGCACCATAAGCAAGTACAGAAAGCCCTAAAGCTAGTGCATGCGTACCCATATGCCACCCATCCGCTAAAAGTGCCATCGAGTTGTAAATCCACCCCCCGAAAATCTCCGCTACCATCATAAATGCCGTGAGGGCAACGGCAATTTTAGTATTACGTTCCCCGAGAGGATTACCCTCATCGAAGTTATGGGGATGGGTATAAACTTTTGTACTCATAGCAAAAAGGTCCTTTTAAATAATGATAATTATATGCAATTAATATTCACTCTCTAATTAATAAAAAAAAGTAATTTGCAGTTAGAGGAACTAAGTTCCCATCGTTATAATTCCATACTTATTTTTCAGGACTCACTATGAATGAAACTCTCCTTATCCTTGCGGTGGCATTAGCGATGGACTCTGTCGCCGTATCGATCGCCATCGGTTCCAAATACAAAGATCTTTTAGTTTCAAAAGCCCTCTTTACCGCCGCTGTTTTTGGTTTTTTCCAAGGGGCCATGCCCATCGCTGGGTATTTCATCGGAATCAGTTTTGCGGAATATGTCCAAGCGTATGATCACTGGATCGCGTTTGTTCTCCTTGTAGGACTGGG
>NZ_JAQTYM010000111.1 GCF_028688295.1 Sulfuricurvum sp. | reverse complement strand
TTTTGTTCACGAGAAAAAAAGTGTTCTAACGATGCAATATGAGGTAGGAGATCGAGCTTGCCGAAAAGCTCGGCGAGGTTAGCGGAGAGTCGGCTCATTCGCACTCACGGGCATTGATGATTTGCTGATAGTGTGGGGTCCCTTTGAGTCCTATGAAGCTTTGGGTTCCGACACTGTAATCGAACGTTGTCGTATTAACATCCACTCCGTGACAGATCAGCGTTTCGCCGCTGCGGAATTTTTGCTCTATGGTTACCACTTTTTCACGATCACGGTCTGAAGCGATGTTATAAGCAATCGCACCGCTGATAAAAAGGGTCAAAACAGCGGAAATCAATGCTTTTTGTTTCATCCCCAGTTTGGTGAAATAGTGCATCACGGCGAACACAAGAGCGACGATTCCAAACCAAACCAAATACCCCATAATTTACTTTGTCCCTCTGAGCTGATAGGTCAAATCACCTGCACCGAATCCGACGATCAAATCATGATCGTACGTTTTAAGAACAGTATCGGCGTTCACCGTTTCAATGGTGTCGCCTGCGCGGTGGAGTTTGTCACACATGGTGAGATTATAATGTCCAAAACGCCCTGTGAAATCGATATCACGAGGCTCTTCACTTGCCGCCCATACGGGGAGGATAACCAGTTCCGCACACCCTTCGAAACACTCAACAAACGCATCGAGGTTATCGATGGTTCGGGAGTATTTGTGCGGTTGCCAAATTGCGATGATACGCTTGAACCCTTTTAGCTCCGCATAGGTTGTGAGCGACTGCATTGTCGCTTTGATCTCGGTCGGATGGTGAGCGTAATCATCGATAATGACACGATCAGAACCTTTGAAAATCACGTCAAACCGTTTTTTAATTCCTCGAAAATTCAGGAGATGGACACGGATAGAGGCAATGCTCATCGTCTGTGCCGCCGCCATGATCGCCAATGAGGCATCCATTGCGATATGTTCGCCGAATCCCCATACCTCAAACTCTCCGAATCCTTTGAGGTGAAAGCGGGTGTAGGGTTCATCATCAATGAGGGTATAGGTGATATTGGTGATATCCTGACTCGGATAGAGACGCAACGCATCGCATTGGAGTGTTGCCATAAACGGATCTTCCGCATTGATGACACGAACAGGAGCCATTTCGATAAAACGGAGATACGCGTTGTGAAACTCGTCGATATTGTAGTTGTAATACTCCATATGTTCCGGTTCGGCATTGGTGACGATCGAGCAATACGGATTTGAGTTGAGAAAGCTTCCATCAGACTCATCAGCTTCGAAGAGCATTACATCCGTACTTCCGTCATAGCGGACGTTGGAACCGAATCCTTTGGACTCTGCGCCGATGATCGCACTGCCATCCATGATTGCCGCCAAAATTGCCGTGGTCGTACTTTTACCGTGTGCTCCGCACACCGCGTAGACTTTTTTCTCACTCAATATTCGCAACAGAGCATCACGACGATGAAGCACTTCAATCCCTCGGCGGTGAGCTTCTACGATTTCAGAGTTGGTTGGACGGATAATCGCAGAGTGGATAACGAGATCACACCCCTCAGGGATATTGGCCGCATCGTGACCGATATGGACGGTAATTCCGCGATCGAGGAGACGTTGCGTAATATGGGTGGCTTTCATATCCGAACCGCTCACCTCATGTCCGCTGAAACGCATGTATTTTGCTAATCCTGAAATGCCGATCCCGCCGATCCCGATAAAGTGGATTTTCATTGTGAAATTTCCTTTTTAAAATAGCTGATGTAAAACTTCCCGCCATTTTGCGTTGCGGCCATATCGACGTACTCATCGATAAAATCATCAAACGGGATTTTCGCGTCACATCCTGCACGATGAATCTTCATCGCTTCTGAAAACGCTTCATCATTGCTGATTCCACCGAGCACTTCAAACAGTGCGCTCGCATCGGTAGCTGACCCCGCACTGTAATGTTCAATCGCATATTCGTACAAGGCGCGAATCGTCGCAAAATCCTGCACTTCATTCATATCAAGCTTTTCGAGATTTTCCAATGCATTGGTGAGACGTTCTAATGCGAGATCGAGGATATTGGCATAATAGGCCATCAACGTATCTTCATCAAAACTCTCATGTACCTGAGATTCAAGAACGTACAACGAAGCGATATCCCCTTCACTTTGTGCTTGAAAAATTTTATCTTTTAACTCGTTCATGACAATGCCTCCTTTAGGCGATTAAGTGCTTGGATGGTACGTACAGTCTCTTCGACGAGGGCGATACGGATATAGCCGATACCGGGATTTTCACCGTTTGCATCATCGCGTGCCAAAAACTCTCCCGGTAAAACTTTCACGTTATAGTCGCGGTAAAGTTTTTGGGTAAATTCGAGTGCATTAGGGACTTTTAGCCAAACATAAAAAGTCGCATCGGAGGTAGTAATTCCTAAAATCTCCTGCGCCGCTTTGAAATTTTCTGCATACACCGCGCGCGCTTTCGCCACATGCTCCTCATCTGCCCATGCCATAGCCGCCGCCGCTTGAAGCGGTAGAGGCGAAGCACATCCGACATAGGTGCGATACTGCGCGTACCCTTTTAAAATCTCAGCGTCCCCCGCAATAAATCCGCTGCGCAGCCCCGGTGCGGAAGAGCGTTTAGAGATCGAGTTGATAACGAGAACATTTTTAAACGAGGTATTGCCGACATATACCGATGCTTCGAGAAGTGAGGGGACTTTCTGATCGGTATAAATCTCACTGTAGCACTCATCGTTGATAAGACAGAAATCGTGTTTGAGGGCAAGTTTCACCCATTCACCCAACTCTTCGAGGCTAAGTACCGATGCCGTCGGGTTGTTCGGAAAGTTCAAAATGACCAAATCACACTCAGAGAGTTCCGCTTCGTTCACAACGGGCTTAAATCCATTTGCTTCGGTGAGGTTGAGATGGATCACCCGTGATCGGGATGCTATTGCCGCACCCTCATAAATCTGATAAAACGGATTCGTATACGCCATCACTGGCTCTTTTTTATCGAACAGATAATACTGAGGGAAATTAAAGAGCACTTCTCGCGTCCCGAACGAACTCACCAACTCATCGGCTTTGAGCTTCACTCCGAAACGGCGTTCGACAAACCCTCTCATAGAGTCATTGAGATACGCTTCTCCCGCCGTTTTAGGATAACGGCGAAGCTCTTCTGAGTGCTTACAAATCGATTTTTGGATAAAAGCGGGAGTCTCAAACTGCGGTTCCCCGATGGTCAATGCGATCGGTGAATAGGCGTTATTTGGGGTAATTCCCTCTAAAAGTTGAGTCAGTTTTTCAAATGGGTACGGTTCAAAATGCAAAGGAAGGTCTTTGTAATGGAATTTGTTGCTATATTATAGCGTCCCATGGCTGTATTTTATTTTATCTCTATCGGCACTCTCAATGTATCGAGATAACGAGCTATTTTCTCACCTATTAGCAATCCAAAAAATGCTACTAGACTAATAACAATCAAATTTGTAATTGCTATATAAATAAATAAAATAAAATTCTCTGTTTTATTACCCAATATAAAATAAACTGTATACACTGGGAAAAATGTCCCTATCGTAATTAAACGCCATAATAAGAATCGATATGCTGTTTTAAAATATCCTAACATCAAACCAAACGGTAGCTCAACAATTAGCGCTCCAATCAAAACACTCAGATTGATTGAAAATAAGAATATAGTAACTTTACCCCAATAAGATGGCTGATACACCTGAATCCATTTTTTGGCAAATGATAAGGATTCAAATGAAGAATCCAATGACATTGCAATAAAACCCAACCCAATAGAAGTCACAGCAATTATTAACTGAAACTGCCAAGAAAGTCCATTTTTCTTCTCTTTTGAGAGTTTAGGATTAAGCTCGTCAAACCATTTTTGAACCGGTTTTAAAAAAGGAATTAGAATTAGAATTAGAGAGAATCCACTGCCTAGTAGCAGACGTATATTCTCTCTAAATTCTCCTACTCCCCCTAAATTTACTAAAGTAAGTACTAAGAAAAAAGATGTCATCAAAAAAAATGGAATCATTAATACCAAAAACAAATTTCTCGCCCAATAACGCCCTTGCCAAATCCCAAAAATAGATACCAACATTATTAAATTGTAAATTATTGCCCAAGGTTTTGAAGAATCAGTTAAAAATACAATCAGATTTGTTATAAACATCACCCCGAAAATAATCACAAAAACTTTTATTACCCACGGCCTTTTAGGTATAATCGTAATTTCCATATTCTACACCCTGTTAAAATTCGATTTTTTATAATCGATATATTATAG
>NZ_JAQTYM010000047.1:9369-18450 GCF_028688295.1 Sulfuricurvum sp. | reverse complement strand
TTTCAGCTCTTGCGGGAAAAAGGATTTTGCATTAGCCACAGAATCAAAGAGGGTGTTTTTCTGAAATGAGGGGCGTGAAGAGGGACGAAATGCCAAATGGATCGGTACCATTGCATGTCCGATCCACTCTGAACCGTTGTACCCTTGATAGCCTGACGTTTTTACCGCTTTGTAGAGGTATTCAAAACCGGCGTAGTAGGTTTGATGATCTTCATTATTGCGTGGATCCAAATACGATCCTACCGGTACATGATGGGTCGAAGACGAGGCAATTACCTCTCCGTTTGAATCTAGAAGTTCAAGGGCAATGTAGGGATTTTCTCGGGTAAGTTTTTTAAAAATACTTTGCAATTCATTTTCGAACCGAAATATGAGACACAATACCCCTAATGGTTCTTCATTCTCTGGATTACAGACACGGTAGGAGTAGATGAGGGATGGTTTATTGTGTGTGAGATCGCTTGGTCGGTAGGTTTCGACATACCCTTGATAGGTACGCAACGATTCTTGGAGCAGAGGATCTTTTGAATAGCTGATCGGATTGGTGTGGTCGAGTTGTACAAGTACTTTCCCTTTGGTATCGAGAAGAATAATATTTTCATAAACACTGTATTTGGCAACGTATTCTCTAAAGCGTTCGGTGAGGGCCTCTTTTTTATTTATTTTAATCTCACGCATCTCCTCTGAAACTGAGAGATCGGTTGAGTGTAAAAAGAGGAGATAATCGCGAATATCATCATCCGTTGCAAGAAAACCGATGTCTGCCGTCCGTTCGAAAAGATTACGAATCAAGATATCAATAGCCGTTTGGGCTTTGGATTCAAGTTCATTTAGACTTTTGTTGAAGGTCTCTTCGATCAAGCGTAAGAGCGGTTCATCAAGCAAGTCTTCAAATGCTTTACGCGTTTCACTGGTATCCATACCGATATTGGACATTGATCCTAAGAGTGTTAATAAGTCCCATTTACCTGAGAGGGTATTCATGTTTTTTTCAAAATTTTGAACATTTGACATATAGCTGATGAGGTGGTTTTGTTGCATAAGGGAACTTCTCCAAACAAAGTTTTAGGTTGTATGATGACAGTATAAAGAGCTATGAAAAAAAAATTGCAGGAATAATGATCAAAAAATAATCACTTTTTTGTAGATTACAAATTGATTACAAAAATATGATGAATAAATAAACTATTTTGGCAAGATCACTCAGATTGTTCTTTATGACGAACAACTAAGTTTCAAATTTGTGTGTTCTTGAGGGGTAATCCCTGCATAACGTTCAAATTCTGGATGTTCATCATACGGATTTTGAGCTAGCATCAAAAGATCGTTTACAAGCGTAAAATCTCTCTGTTCAGCTTTATCGATCGCCTCTTGGAGGATATAGTTTTTTAGGACATACTTGGGATTGGTACGGAGCATACGTTGGTGACGTGCATCTGTTGTTGTCGTGTTAAGTGCTAAACGTGTATCGTATCGATCACACCATTCATTTAATTGGTTTGGTGCAAGGGTGAGTGCAAGTAATTGCTCACGATTTTGATCGTATCGGCTAAGATGACGAAAAAATGGGGTCATGTCGATGCGTCCGTTCTCCATGAGGGTAAATAAAGAGCGAAATAACTCACTGTCATTTTCTTCTGAGGTATCAAGACCGAGTTTGGCACCTAAAAGCTCCAACAATTTTGCCGTGAAATATTCACCGTATTTTTCCAACTCATGTTTGAGCTTTTCTTGGGTAATAAGCGGTGAGAGGGCGTGGGCGAGACGTTCCAGATTCCAGTAGCCGATGCGTGGCTGGTTGTCGTAACTGTAGCGCCCGCCGCTGTCGGTATGGTTGCAGATATAACCGCTCTCGAAGGTATCCATAAAGGCAAACGGGCCGTAATCGATGGTGATACCGATGGCCGACATATTATCGGTATTCATGACACCGTGGTTGAAACCAACCGATTGCCACTGTGCCATCAGCTCTGCGGTACGCTTCACGATTTCACTGTACATTTTGAGATAAGAGTCTTCAACACCTTCTAAATGTGGAAACGATTCATGAAGTAAAAAATCAGCTAACTTTTCGAGCTCTTGATGTTTGTTAGTATGAAAAAAATACTCAAAACTTCCAAACCGTATCCATGAACGGGAGAGTCGCAGAACAATCGCACCGCTCTCCCAAGCCTCTCGTGCTACTTTCTCTTCTGAACCGATAATAGCGAATGCACGGCTGGTGGGGATACCTAGCGCATGCATTGCCTCACTCATCAAATACTCACGTATCGAAGAACGCAAAACTGCGCGGCCGTCTCCTTGGCGGGAATAGCGGGTTACACCTGAGCCTTTAAGCTGAAGATTCCATCCGTTCATAGCTCCGAGGTTAATGGCACGGCCATCTCCGAGACGTTGTACGTAATATCCGAACTGATGACCTGCATACGTCATTGCATAGGGACGGGAGCCTTTGAGTGTTAAGGTTCCGTTTAAAAGAGATTCGACTTCTTTCGGATCTAGTGTATTATTATCAAGCCCTAGCAACGAAACGGCATCGGAGTTTATACTGATGAGATGAGGTTTTTTCAGAGGAGTCGGAGCGACTTCATGGTAGAAGATCGGATCGAGGGATAAATAAGGGGTAGTTAGCGTTACATCGGATAATTTCATGAGAGAGTTTTACCCTAAAGAGTTAAAACCCTTAGAGGTATTTTTAAGCAGTTAGATTTTTTTAGGATTCTAATAGAATTTTTTTCTCATCACCCTCTTGGCGCAGACGGATGGTTGTCACTTTTCCCTGCGGGGTAATGCCGTATTCTTGATGTGTTTTCGGATCAATGAAAATAATACGCGTCTTTCCGTTATAGGTTCCATTGTGGGTTACACTAGCATGTAAGTCAGCTTCGTAGAGCTTTGAGAGATCCTGTGTTAGTGTGTTGAGATACTCTTCCGACGTTTTAAGATGTTCATGAGAAGTCTTTAGTGATTCAGCTTCGGCCTTATATTGTTGCAAACGTACCATATCCGCTTTCATCACATCTGCACCATTTTGTTGTGCGGCAATGACACGTTGCTGGATTTGTTTAATACGGGCATTTTTATCTTTGAAAGCGATTTGACGAGAGATGAATTCTTTGCTTTCAACTTGAAGACGGGAAGTTTTCTCTTTTATCTCGCTCTCAAGCACAGCAATTTTTTCGTGATAGCTCTCAATGGCGTGGGGATTGATAATAAGGTTGTTTCCTTCTCCTTCGATCAATCCGATGGTAATCGATTCAAGGGCATTAATCCGTGCATTTGAATAGAGAACATCGATATGAACTTCTCTGGCAATGATTTCGCCTCCGACCATTTTGTTGACACGAACGATATCGGCTTCAACTTTTCCTGTTTCTAAAATTACGATGTTCGCTTCTTTGGCTTTTAAGTTACCACGATGAAGGTGGATAGTCGCTATTTCCGTAACATTGATTTGTGAATCGCGATGCGTTTGTGCTCCGATATTGACTTCACATGCTTGAATTTTTGCATTACCGCCAACGGTACCGCTGACGTCGAGTTTTTGAACATCAATGTTGACACCTACACCTATTGAATCTTCAGAAGCAATGTTCCGTTTTACTTTTAGGGAGATATTTTTATCGATACCTGTTTCGATTGAACCCGTTTTTTTAAAATTTGCAGTATCGAGTTTCAACTCTTGAGAGATGGTAAATGCCCCTTTTTTACGTTCAACAAATCCTGAGACTTTAGCAAAAAAACGGATACTATCACTATCTTCTTCGGTGTAAATGGTCTCTTCATCGATAACGATATAGGAAGCATACCTAATTGTTGGATCCGGTACTTCAATGTAGGAACCATCACACCCTCTGCCGTTTCGTCCATGTTTAGGAAAAAGGTACTCTAAAATAAGTTCTCCCGGTTCAACACCGTCAATAAAGCTTTTGGATTCTTTATTTTGTTTAAAATGTAAGATAATCGAATCATTTGTTGGTGTTATTGCAGGGAAAAATTCTCCGATAGGGAGACGATAAGGAGTTTTGATCGCCCCCTCTTTTTGTATCTTTAAAAGGAACCGATTGATTTCTTTGTCCAAATTTTGATCGTATAAGCCAATCAATAAACCATGCCGAAGCTGCTTGTTGATGATCGTATTTTTGATCCACTCTTGTATCCCTTTTTTAAGAGGGATAGTGGAGGTGGGATCAATGATCGCTACTACTTTAGTTTTGTATTTATCACTTGCGATACTAAAACGTAAATCAAGATAGGGGTGGGGTTTGAATGGGCGAAAACGGAGTTGATATTCTTGGCGGATTAAAAAAATTGCTGAACGTATTTCACTTTCGGTGGTTTTTGCTAAAAGATCATCTCCATCTAAAGATTGCCACTCTTCATCGATAGTTCCTTTGTAATGTGTTGTATACGAGAGAAGATCGAAGTCAAGATCATCCAGCGGAATGCGTCGAGAATTTGCAATTTCTTGTAAATCACTCATAACATTCGTAGATAGTTGGATGATTGGGGTAAACACGTTGATCAAGGCTCCATTATCGATACTGCTTTACGCTCTTCAAAATTAAAATGCCGTTCCAGATCAGAGTTATGGATCAGAACCGGTACAACAATGAGTGAGGAAATAACTGCCGCAATTGTACCAAAAATAAGAGAAACTCCAAGCCCTCCAAACACGGCATCACTGGCTAAGAGGGTAGATGCGAGAATAATTGCCGCTGCGGTTAAAAAGATCGGTTTAGCACGGGTAGCGGTGGCATACGCAATCGCCTCTTTTTTATGCATCCCTTTATCGAGCATAAGTGATTTGGTAAAATCGATCAGCAAAAGTGAATTGCGTGAGCTGATTCCGATGAGGGCTATAAAACCAATTAAAGAGGTCGCTGTCAGGAAAAAGGTGTCTGCGGTAAATAGATCAACTATTCCGTGCCCTACGATAACTCCGATGATCGAGAGGAAACTTCCGAGCAATACGATACCGCTGATGACAAAGCTTTTATAGTAAATGACCATGAGTAAGAAAATGAGGATCAGTGCCGCAATAAAAGCTCCACCGAGGTCTACAAAGGTATCCAAGGTTACTTCCATCTCTCCATCCCATAAAAGCTCATAGCGCTCTTTGGTTTTTTTATCAATCAGTTCGAGGTTAAACAAACCGATTTTATGGATTTCATATTCGTCGCTAAAGGTATCTAAAATAACATTACGGGCATCCATCAGAGGATACACTTGCGACACCATATCGGTTTCAGCAACGACATTAGTCATTTGATGGAGGTTTTTAGACATAATCATCGGATTAGATTTGACCGCTACGATCGTCACTACTTCAGTGATGGGTACCATCATTCCCATTTGGTTGAGGAGTTTTAGGGAAGAGAGTTTCATCTCAATAGCGAGTTTATCACGGGATGCAAACTTTTTACTCTCTGGGGTTAAGGTGAGAAAAATCGGGATTTGATCGTTCGCACTCTGAGAGTTTTTAACCGCGATACCCATTCCCTCAAACGCAAGGTACAAGATATCATTCACATGTTTCACATCTAAAGCGGCGCGGGTGATTTTGTCGGTATTAACTTGCACCTCGAATTTGTCATAAATCTCATCTTGCATGATGTCGATGTCAACAAGGCCTTCGGTTTTTTGAAAAACGGTCTGGACCCGGTTACTTAGATGACGTATTCCATCGCTGTTGTTTCCATACACTTCAGCTACGATTGCCGCCATTGTCGGAGGGCCTGCAGGAGGCTCAACAAATTTTATATTGGTCTGCGCGTAAAGATTGCCACACTCTTTTTGGATGAGCGGGCGAAGACGTTGAACCATCATGTAAGAGGGTTCGCTTCGGTCATGCTTTTTCGTAAGATTGACAACGATTTCAGCAACATTTTCGTTATTTTTAAAATGGCTCCCTTTGATTAGACCTGCAAAATCCAGTGGTGAACCGGTCCCTAAAAAGACTTCAGCGTCAAGAGCTTCCTCTTCTTGCTGCAAGATGCTTACAACACATTCACTTACTTGGCGGGTTTGCTCAATGGAGCTACCGTTTGCTAAATCGATGTAGACGCTGTAGGTATCGTTGTTTTTTCCCGGTAGCATTTTTGCCAATACAAATTCTGTCGGTATAAGAGCAACTGAGAAGATAAAAGCGGCTAGCGTTCCCCAAAGAACTCTCTTTTTCTTGGCCGGGGAACTCAAGAGTGTATTGAGATAATTTTCAAACTTTTGATACATTAGTGAGCCTCTGAGTTGTGATCGGGTTTTTTAAGCAATCGTACCGCCAAATACGGGGTAAAAATATAGGCGACAAACAAGGATGCGACAAGAGCAACCGGAACGTTGGCCGGAATCGGTTTCATAAACTGTCCCATCATCTGTCCGACAAAAGCCATCGGTACCATGGTGAGGATAATGGCGAGTGTAGCGATGTTGGTAGGTGCCCCGATCTCATCGGTTGCTTCGATCATCAGCTCATCTGCATCACGATCAGCCGCCCCTGGTGCGTGGAAATGGCGATGGATGTTTTCGATAACGATAATAGCCGCATCGACCAGAAGTCCCAGAGAGAGCAAAAAGGCAAAGAGGGTAATACGGTTAATCGTTTGTCCTGTAATGTAGGCGATAAAGAGGGTGATAGCAAGAATTGCCGGAACGGTAAAGGTAACGATCAATGATTCACGCCATCCCAGTACAAAAATCAACAAAATAGCGATAATAACGATGGAGAGGATGAGGTGAAAGACCAACTCATTAACCGCTTCATCGGCACGTTCTCCATCGTTTCGGGTAATAACGTAGTTAATCCCCTCTGCTTTCATTTGCTCTTTGTATTTTTCGAGTTCTTTTTTTACGGCATCGGCGATGATAACCGAGTTTGTCCCCTGAAGTTTAGAGACGGTGAGGGTGATTTGATCTTTAAGGGGAGAAAATTTACCGCTTTCATCTTTGAGGGTTACGAGTGCTGATTTAAAGTTTTGAATGTCGCTTCCGGCAGTGATGGTTGCTACATCACGAAGATAGATCGCCGAACCGCCGTACTGGGCAACGATGATATTGCCTACGTCTTCGACACTCTCGATCGCATTACGCACACCGATCATAACGATTTGGTTGTCTTGGCTTTTCCCTTTTATTTCAGGGACGTTATAGGCGAGTGATTGAGTAGCCATAACGATCTGACCCAAGGAGAGATTGTAGCCGCTAAGACGGTTTATATCAACCATAACGTTATATTGATGTTTTTTAGCTCCCTTGATATCGGTAACTGCGACATTGGGCAAACCATTGATATGGTGCTGCATCTTTTTAACATGATCGTATAAAACCGTAGGATCCATTTTCGGGTTATTGGAGTAAAAGGCAACGGAGACGATCGGGATATCAACATCGATATCGAGCGGTTTGATAATCGGCTGCATTGCCCCTTTTGGGAGGATGCTCATGTTTTGCATGATTTTGTCGTAGATTTTGAGGTTAGAATCCTCTTTGGCTTCACCGATGAAAAAAGCGGCATTGATAACGGCTACGTTATCCATGGCCATGCTGTGAATGTGTTCGATCCCTTTGACCTCTTTGAGCTTGCGTTCTAGGGGTTTAACGATAACATTTTGAACTTCATTGGCGGTGGCACCGGGGAGGGCGATAATGACGGTCGAACCGCTGACCACCATTTGCGGGTTCTCTTCGCGGGGCATAAGCATGAGTGCCATGTAGCCGATTACGAGGAGGAAAATCCCCAGAATCGGGGTGAGCGGATTACGCAAAAAACCTTTAGCGAGCTTTCCGGCAGAGTCGGTAGGTTGATAGGTATGGGGAGCGTGCATAAGGACTCCTAGTTAATGTCGACGGTAGCGTACATACCCGGATAAACGGTTTGCTTAGCGCTGAACGACACTTTGATCTTAAAGGTATGCGTCATTGGATTGGAACTTGGGATGATAGCACTTACCCGTCCGATACCAACATAACCGACTGATGGGATTGAAACTTTCACTTTTTGGCCGATAGGGACGAGTTTGAGATTATTTTCGGCTACCTCTACTTCAATTTTCAACGCATTTAAATCCGATAAGACAATCGCCGGCATCCCCGGCATCGCCATCTCACCTACTTTGATATTTTTGGCAACGACAACACCGCTATTGGGAGCGGTGATTCTAAGATAGTTGTATTGATTATTGACCTCTTTGAGGCGTGCATTTGCTTGGTTCACTTGGCGCTCACCGATGTGAATCATATTTTTGAGATTCTTTTTCGCGAGTTCGAGATTTTCAACCTCATATTTAGAGACCATATCCTGCGCCAAGAGACGCTTGTTACGCTCAAGGTTAAGTTCGAGATTGGTGTACTGATTTTGGTACATTTGAAGGGAAAGTTCCGCTTGAGCGATCCCCATTTCTACTTGTGTTTTGGCGGAATCGATCTCTTTGGAATCGATCGTATAGAGGAGCTGTCCTTTACTGACACGTGAACCTTCTGAAACATTGACACTGGTGACGAATCCCATGTTACGGCTGGTGATCATTTTTTGGTTATCGCTGATAACACTTCCTGAGAGGGTAAGTCCTGCAGCGCTGAGGGTAGCAGAAAGGGCGAGGGTAGTAATCCAAAATTTCATTATTTAACTCCGTTGCTAAGTTTTTCGAGGGCAAAAATACGCTCGTTACGTTTATTTTTAACCATTTGAAGATTGAGTACTTTTTCAATTTGTTGTGATTGTTTGATGATGACATCGCTCATCGATACGAGGTGCTCATGATAGCGTCCTTCGTAGTTTTTGTAGATTTGATCCGCTAACTCTTGCTCTTTTTTCAAGCTTTTGACTTGAGAGTTTAAACTATCGATTTCAGTGCGGATTTTGTCATACTGCAGTGCAATCCCTTTTTTGGCGAGTTCGACCTGAGTGGTTGTTTTGAGCTTTTCAATACGGGCTTTTTCAAGAGTATTGTTGTCTACCCCGCCATTAAAGAGGTTCCAGCTGAGTTTTGCGCCGATGGTATAGGCTTTATGATCACTAAAATCGCCTAAAAAGGTATTGTCAGCACTCGATGCTTCGGCAAAAGCACCGATTTGCGGAAGAAA
>NZ_JAQTYM010000047.1:0-9269 GCF_028688295.1 Sulfuricurvum sp. | reverse complement strand
CGTGAGCTGAGTTTAAAACCAAACACATTCCCCGCATCGTTCGAGCGCATAGCACTCTGGGTAAAGTCTAGTGAACCGTAGTTGTACCCTTTTGCGATTGAGGTATCGCTTTGTGCGCTTTGCAAATCCAAATTTGCGGCTTTGATTTCGAGATTGTTATTCTCTAAAATTTCGAGTGCGGCAGGAAGCGAAAGTCCTGCTCCCATAAGATGGCATGAACCTAAGATTAGGGATGTGCTGAAAATACGTGAAAGGGATATCATAAAAGAGGTTTCCTTGTGATGTATTTGTGATTATAATCAATCGTATAATGTTTATTATACACTTTAGCGGATTTAAGGAAGCTAAAAACCTGCATTCTCTTGAGAAGTTAAAGGGTAAAAATTCACCAGAAGTTACATCAAGTTTGAATTTCATCGTAGTTTCGGGTAAAATTCGCCCACTACAAGATCAGAAAAAGGTTTTTCATGGCAACAATCGGTATGGGTGATATCAAAAAAGGTGTACGTTTGGAGATTACGGGCGTTCCGTATAAAGTCGTCGAGTTCCAACACGTTAAACCCGGCAAAGGGGCGGCGTTTGTCCGTTGTAAAGTTAAGAGCTTTTTGAATGGAAAAGTGATCGAAAAAACGATCCATGCGGGGGATAAATTCGAAGTACCAAATCTTGTTCATACTACGATGCAATTTTTGTATGACGATGGTGAAATGCTCCAATTTATGGACAACGAAAGCTATGAGCAACTAGGTCTTACGTACGATCAATGTGAAGATGCAATGAAATGGATCAAAGACGGTACCAGTGTTCAAATGATCTTCCATAACGGCAACGCAATCAGCGTTGAAGCTCCTGAAATTATGGAACTTAAAATCGTTGAAACTCCACCAAACTTCAAAGGTGACACCTCAAGCGGTTCTAAAAAACCGGCTACATTGGAAACGGGTGCGGTGGTACAAGTTCCTTACCACGTATTAGAGGGTGATATCATTAAAGTCAACACCGTTGAGGGTGAATATATGGAAAAAGTGAAGTAATTTTTCTTCTATCCTTCTATTTCCCGCAACAGCGGGATCTTATTTAACCTTCTTCAGTACGTTACAATCTCCACTAATCCATTTTCCGGTATGAGACATATCAACAGTTTCGGTTTTTCCCTCAACGGTTGTTTTAACTTTCATTGTCCCTTGATAGGAACTGTCTTTTATCAATGTATATTTTCCTTCTCCACTGCTTGGAGGGTTGCCTTTGCATTTAAAGGTAAACCAAACAGTATTGCCACTTTTACGGACAATTTTTTGTTGACAATGCTCATCAGAGGAGGGGATAAATCCTTTTGACGCTTGCTCTTTAGTGATACAAACTTTATAGGTGTTAGGTTTGGAACTTTTGGCAACGCCGTGGGAAGCCATGGTTTTTTCCATCATTTTGCGTTGCTCTGGCGGGAGAGAGGCGAGCTGCTGCTCCATTTGAGCCATCGCCTTTTCCATTTCACCGCTTTGAGTTTTAATGGTCGTCGTATATTCCCATACCCCTGGACGTAAAGATGAAGCCTCAGCGCTTAACGTAGCGAATATCAGTGCGGTGAATCCTGTGACTAAGATACCGTGTTTCATATTTCCCTCTTTTCGACCGTTATTTCATTTAAAAATATTGTAGTTTGGTAAGCTTTAAAGATTTATGAAACCTAAAATTAATCAATCTTTAATTATGATAGTCTACAGAGAAATAATAAAAAAAGGTGTCTATGATGGCAAAAATATTAGTCCCTATCGCAACCGGTTTTGAAGAGATCGAAGCGGTAAGTATTATTGATGTTTTACGTCGTGCCGGAATCGAAGTGATTATGGGCGCTTTGGATGAAGAAATGATTGTAAAAGGGGCTAATGGGATTAGCGTTCAGTGTGATCGTCCTATTGAGGGGCTCAGTGCGGATGAACTCGACATGATTGTTCTTCCCGGAGGATGGGGCGGTACTAAAGCGCTCGCAAAAGATTTAGATATCCAAAACCTCCTCAAAGAGATGAATGCAAAAGGGAAACATATTGGAGCGATTTGTGCGGCTCCCTTTGCTCTAGATACCGCCGGAGTTCTCAAAGAGGGATATACGTGTTATCCGAGTATTGAAAATGAGATTAAAACATCGGGGTTTAGAGGTGCAGAGTTTGCGGTGGTTGAGAGCGGCAATATTATGACCTCACGCGGACCGGGGACGGCGATTTGTTTTGGTTTGGCGATCGTTAAAAAGCTGTGCGGCGATGAAACCTATGAAGCGTTAAAAGGTGGACTGTTGGCGGAATATTGTGCGTCGATTTAGTTTATTGATCCTTGCAGGGGTGAGTCTTTATGGTGAAATAAAGCTTTCCGATACGGAGAACTATACGCAGGAGGAAGCACGTCTTTATTGCCGTGATTTAGGAACTACATGGCGTCAGATGAGTATCCAAGAACTTTTTTCTTTTTCGGGTGCATTTAAAGATAATTATAGCTATTGGTCACGGAATCAAGGTCCCTCTGATACTACCGTCATCGGAACAGGAAGCGAAGGAGATGGTGGAAAGATCGCGATGGTCGGATACAGTTTCTATCCTAAAGAGCGCAATATTACCCTCTCCGCTCCAACCAAAAAAATTGCAGCCGCGTGTACAAATCTCCCTTGGCCTAAGAATGAACGGAATTATCGTTTGACACCATTAGGTACGGAGGATAAAAGTTCAGGGTTACTGTGGCATTCATTGGAAGCGACCGATAAACGCTCTAAGTATACGTATACACAAGCTAAAGAGCAGTGTGAACGCTTAACATTAGGGACACGTGTCTGGCGTTTACCGAGTCTGGATGAATTGTATGGAATCGTCGATTATGAACATGTTCGTCCGAGTGTAGATATGAAGTTTTTCGGTGCGATGATGCATCGCTACTATTGGAGCAATGATACGTTGAATGAGCGTGAAGCGTATGTTGTCGTTAAGCTATAATACTGTTACGTTCAAAATCATAATAACTGTATTAAAAATGTAATAAATCCCTATAAACAGGAATTCATTTGGTATATATACAAAAGTGTTTGATTTTATAGTGTTAAAATTATAAAGGCATCCAATGTTTGTACTTGAAAAAGCTAGATCAATAGTAGAGATTAAAAAAGCTAGAAAGCTTGTTGGAAGGGAGCCTTCCGATGAGTTCTACTATGTTATATGTCTTAACAACAGCGTAGAGTTTCCTTTGTCCAGATGGGCAAGAATGCTTCCTTTAACTAGTCAAAACAAACCACACACTTATATTAGTGTAGTAGTTCGTTTCTGCAACTTTCTGCTGAAACGAAAAAAGAGGTATTACGAAGCACAGCCTAAAGACATTCGTGACTTCTATGATAACGCAGTATTTTTCGATAAGGAAGGACACTACATAGAGACTCCAAAAATTCTGTCTGAGACAATTGATCTTTACAAAAAAGCACTTATCCACTTTTACAAATACCTAAACGATTTTTATGACAATGACATAGTGAAATCCGTGTCTGTGACAACGGATGGGCAAGCAGTTGATGTGATCGGAGAATTAAAGACGCGATGGCAGGATATACACAAAGAAGCCGAAATCTGTATAAAATATTCAATCTCTACTCACAAAACCAATGACAAGGTCTATATCAAAGAGTATTCGGATGAGGAACTTGCCACACTGTATCATTCTTTTAAGACACTCATGCAAAAAGCAATATTTTTGTTGACACTTAAAGGTATGCGAATCGATGAAGTTCTCTCGATTAAAACAAGTGATTACGACCCGAAGAAGATGACAGTGCAACCATCACGTTCAAAGGGCAGAAGAAGAAAGAAAAGCGATATTCGAACTGTTGTGATCGGACCTGAAGGGGTGCAGATTATTAGTCTTTATCTATTTCATGAACGAACGCCTGCTCTGAATCAGATTCTCAAACAGGGCAGAAATGGTAGTGAATATCTGTTTGTGACACTACGTAAAGTTAATGGTGAAATTCCCTTTACACCATATACCCAAGAGAGCTTTCGCAGTGCCCTTAAAACTGCAGCGAAATGCGCGGGAATTAAAGGCGAAGTAAAACCGCACATAGGACGATCTCAAAGGGCAATAGAACTGGCAAGGCTGGAACACCAAGGGGTGATAACACAAGTTCAGATAAACCTTATAATGGGATGGAAATCCCTTGAGGCCCATAAGCCTTACAATGACCATGTTTACAAAGAGGAAGCCGAGAAAATTTTAGAGAACGTACAACAGAAACGTATTGCTCGGTTGGATGCATTGATCAAAGAGCAAGAAGTTGGAAGCCATGAATAAACCAATTTCGACAGCTCAAAAAAGCAATCTAGACTATATGGCGATGGTGGAGTATTTTGAGCCAACTATCGAATACTCTAAAACTAATCGAGCAAATTACTCACATCTATTAAACGACGGTTTTTCTGTAAGTTGCTGGGAGCCGCTTTGCAAAAAGATTGCTGTTTCAGAAGAGCCTTTTCCTAAAATTATAGCAAGTATCACCCTTCAGGAGCCAAGACCTCGTACAATAGGTGTTTTACTCGAACTTTTAAGCTATATTAAAAAGGATAATGTCTCTACCTATCTATATAAACAGGTCAAAGCTCATGCCGCAATGGACTTTCACGCGTATTGGAAGGTTCTATTACATTTAGGCTTCGGAAGTGGAATAAGGAGTAGTGTATGGAAGAAATGGTCATATCCTCAATCTTTATTATTGATAGAAGAAGCAATAGACCGATATTGGGATGAAGACGATGGGGCATTTAAGGTTAAGCCCTATTCTGGTCCTTTAATGACTATCAAATATAAAAATATTAGTTTTGACATTAGACAAAGTACCAATAATGAGCAATCTTATATGATACTTAGAAATTTTAGTAGTCTTAAAAAGTTCGTTGAGGACATCTATAGTAGCAAAAATACGATTGCTGAGATCAAACAGACTCACAATGCTTTAAGTGGAATATTTGACAGGCTATTTGAAGTCTTTAATCCAGATAAAGTGCTAAACGAGCTTGAAGAACAGTTTGAAAAATTGATTTTGGAAAATACGCCGATTATCTCTGTCCATGTAGCATATTATCAAGCTTTTGGATACGATCCATCTATGGCTCGGAATAAGGATATAAGACGTTCCTTGAGTCTCTCAATACTAAAGGAAAAGTATGAATCTTTACTCAAGACAAAGATAGAAAAACAAAAGAATAGACGTTTTTCTTCCAACCAAAACATCCTCAAAAGACGCCAAGCATCTTTCAGCCTAGTTTTTTTACAACAAAACTTAATAAGAGAGCGTTCATATGAGGTTCAGTTTAATAACTTGCCTATTTTTACCGAGTGGGGGGAATATATGCTTTCGCTTGAGGATAGGATTCGTGTAGTGAGTATACAAGCATCATTAAGTATCTTAAATTTTGTAGCAAGGTGTCATTCAAAAACTGAAAACTTCAGTACTAAAGATATTTCACAAGGAGATTTGATCGATTTTTTGAATGACGAGAGTATGTCACAACAAGGTGCTTCGGATGCAAAAGTATTTTTAAGTAATATGATCGATTTTTTGATGGCGAAAAAATCAGTCATAAAACTCCCGCTGATGGGGCCACTTCCTGAACCACCAAATGTCAATATATGCAAGAATATTAAAGTCAAAAAACCTGATCAAGTCTCAAACCGTATATCGATACCTGAGGTCGTATTTACAGAGATTATGAGTTATATTGACGAGCTTGAACCTACGCATAAAAATGCGTTTGAGCTGATCGCGGCGGGAGGTTTGCGTCCTAACGAATTAGAGGGGATTTTGCCGGGTTCTCTAATTGAAAAAGATGGCAAACTTGTGCTCTGCATATGGGAATACAAAAAAGAAAAAATGAAAGGACGTAAAGGAAAAAAACCGATACGAGAAATCCCTTTGAACTTTTCAGAAGCAATCCAAGCTTTCAGGGAACAAGTCAAAATAAGTGAAGATGCGAGAAAGGCTTCTGGGCATGATTCGATATTCATTCGGAGAATTCATAATTCAAATGTATATGGAGTATTGACTACAAGTTCACTGAAACAGGCCGTCAACAATCTCATTAAAAAACACAACATCTTCAATCTTAATACAGGCGAATTATGGCATTACACTCCCTATCAGTTACGGGTTTCTTTGATAGTTGAAATGATCGAATATGGGGCAAGCGATGCACAACTCAAGGCTTTTTTCGGATGGAATGCTGATAGTACGACGGAAAATGCGTATTTTATGGCTAGAAAGCTAAAGCTTATGGAGATGGATACCGAATTTTTCAAAAGGGAGTTCGCTGTGAACCTTTCTCAAGAAGCTATTGGTCAATACAGTGAAGAAGAGCTTAACGAGATTGTCATAATGTTCTATGCAACTAGTCGTGAAATGTCGTATGGACGGTGTATGCGCCATCCAAGTCAGGGGATATGCGGCAAACTCCATGAAGCTTCAGCCTGTGCGCCATGCGAAAATATCAAAGTTTCACCACATTACAGAAAAAAGTGGGAAGAGTTATATGCGTTACAATATAGAGAATTGTTGAAATTGCGACTCTATTATGGGCAACGTGGACATACAGAAGAGCAGTATAAAAAGTATGAGTTTTATGTCGTTCAATCAGGTATCCTTGAGAGCTATGCCAATATCTTGATGAATATCGACAAACCTAGCGTTATGAAGGTAGTAAAGTGGCATGAATAGAAAAATACAATACGGTCAAGACAATTCACGATATTCTGTGTGGCTAAGTCAAGAAGACAATAGTCATGAAGCTGTGGAACAGCGCATTATCAATCAATTAAAACAATTCAGCGATAGCAATTTCGATGATTCAAAATGGATTCAGCTCGTTGAAAACAAGCGACTTTCAAGAGAAGCACATTTCGGTTCTTTTCAGGAGTTTAATCCTACATGGCAGAAACTTGTGAAGTTGTTTGCGCTTCTTGAAAGCGCAAGAATGGGTAGGCTATATATACGTTCACATTACTTATCTTCTTTTTTTACATTCATATTATCGAAAAAGTTGAATCCGAAAAATATAGGAAAAGACACGTTAAGGGCGTTTCAAAACCATCTAAATCAAAAAAGTTTAGTAGAAAATTATAAACATGCTTGTTATCAAAATACTCTTGATTTTATAAAAGTGATGCAAGGATATCCTGGTGTAGCCAAGATAAAAAATATAGAAGTGATGAAAAGTCCATACGATAGCAGATCCGTAGATGGAAAATACGAGCAGATCCCGCAATGGAAACTGGATATTACCGATCAGCATTTTTCATCCGAAGAGACGCCGATGCATTACCGTGTTTGCTATTGGTTCATGCGTATGTATGGAACAAGGCCAGAAGATTTGCTCAGCTTTCCTCTCGATTGCGCTAAAGAACTCAAAGAGGGTGAAATAGGGACACTGAAGACATGGATTGGCAAGCAAGGCGGTGCAACGGACAAGATCGATAAACATGAGGAACGCCCGTATAAGACGATCATGGTTAATCTTGAAGAGCCACAGCAAAAGATGCTCTTTGACCTGATCAAAGCCCAGCAAGCTGTTGCGAAAAGTTTACAAGACCAAGTGCACGAAAAAGGCTTTTTAATGACCCATAGTGCTTTATTTGGTAAAAGTAAAGTTGCAAAACGAATCATAGTGATGAATAAAGGACTGGAGTCGTATTGGAAAAGAAGTATAAATCCCTTATTTGAAAAAGGGGAATGCCCTAAGATGAAAGAATACAAACATACCGCCATCTCGAAACGTGCAACATGGGGAACCCATACAGCAGATGCTTTGAGGGATGTAGCCAATCATCACAGCTTTGGAACAACGGACAGTTATATCAAGCCAGGCAAGCAGGATCAGATTGATTTGCAGCGAAAGATATTAGAGTTTGAGTGCAAAGCCAACCTTGATGTATCGTTCAAGGGGGAAAGTGTTATTGATATGAAGTATATAATGCCGAAAATCATGGAAAATCCTTTCGCGCACCAGCTCCCTGATTACGGCTTTTGCCCTGATGCAAGTCAATGCGGAAATCACTTTGAATGTCTTGGGTGTAATTGGCTCGTTCCAGACCCTAAATTGCGTGATTATTATTACTCTCAAGCGGAAGAATATTCGAGACGTGCTGACAATCTGGCTGAGATCGGAAAGAACCATCTTGCTGATGATCGAATGGCAGTCGCATTGAAGTTTTATCGAATGTATCAGAGGACTTTCGATGATGAATTGAAAGTCCTTGAGGGTATAGAGTCGATTAATCTATCGGAGGTGGAACTTGGCTAAAAGCGATATACAAAAAAAACATACGGATAAACTCGCTGAACAAAAGAAAAATAAGACAATATGGCTTGTTGAGGAATCCTGTAAGTGGGCGATTTCCAACCATGAACGTGGTGCATCAAATCGTAGGCTCGCCGCGATATCCAAACTTGTAGATCCTGAAAAAAAAGGCTTATCTAATGCGACTTTTTCAGCAAGCCATGTTCAAGAATTACTTATTGCTTACGGTATGAGCAAATATATTGGTCTTCCTAATGAAGGGGTAATCGATGCAGGTATGTATCTTGAATTGCAAAAAGAACTAGCACATGCGAACCAAGAGATCAAAAAACTCAAAGACAAAATTAAAAAACTCAATAATGAAAATAAAGAACTCATCCTTAAAAATGAAGTGTTGCGGCATGATAATATGGGGCTTCTGTCAAGGATAGATTCGTCCGGTTTAAATTTAGTTGCAAACAATATTAAGCATAGTTTCAACAGCTTAACTTAAATTGTTCCTTGTAAATCAGAACATATCCATTATGAAGATATACAATCGTTCCATCGTATTCCGGCGTCGCTTCCTTGATACAAATATATGCCTTGTTAATGATGTAGTTCATTATTTTATCACCATATCGAATATGATTTACAAGATTATTCTCTTCATCTACATCAACAATACAACCATAAAAAAGAGTAGACAAGATACGAATAAGCGTTTTGGGCGATATCTCCCTAACTGTGTCCGTTAAGATATTCGGATTGTCTTGAGGGTAATAGCGCACTTCACCAAGCTTTAGATTTAAAACATTCCCTTCCATTGGCTTGTCACCCATAAAATGTCCGATGACCTTGAGTTTATTTTTCATTGTAATTTTTCCTTTTTGTACATATAGATAAATAATCAATTGATGCTTTTGTCAAAAATCCTTTTTCTTTGATAGCGAGAACTTGATTGAATAAGATACT
>NZ_JAQTYM010000046.1 GCF_028688295.1 Sulfuricurvum sp. | reverse complement strand
TTCGCACCCAACACGGATGTCATCAAAACATCACGCCCTAGTCCCGTAACACGGGAGATGAGAATACCAAAAGAGTTGGAGAATATCGATTTAAACATAGTCTTATTGCAAGTCCAAAATAAATTTTACGTGATTTTAACCGACAAGTGATTAAAATAGGCACACTGATGAAAAGGATCAATTATGGGGCTGTTCAAAAAAGAGGGTGAACATGAGGTAGAAATACCGCAGATTAAACCTATCGTTATGCGTACATCAAATGTTGCTAAAGAACTGTTGCAAGCATCTATTAATTTTAAAGTTCCTGTCAATTCTCTCGACTTTCATCTTCTCGATACACAAACCTTTAGCAAAGTTTCTGAAAATGCGGCGGATGATTGGCTCGAACTCTCCTCAGATGAAGTAAAAGATTTAAAAGAAGCAGATTTTCTCAATTCGAAGTTTCAGCTCAAACAAGTACATGAAATAGAAATTTTCTCGATCACAGAACCACACACCCTAGATTCTATCGATATGTCTATCGGCGGGAATAGCTCTTTATGCAAAATATATTTGACGATTAAAGCCGGAAGCACTGCCAGTTATTATGAAAACTTTCAAGAAGATTTTATTCATTTAGTTAATAAAAAAATGCTTCGTGCCAATCTCATGGTGGGTGTATTTAATGCGGTTATGATCCCAAACCTAAGTGATTTTTTGGCAAAAGTCCGTGTTCAAGAAAGCATTCGATTTGAGGCACAAGAACGTTATCAAATCGCGCAAGGATATGAGCCGGTAGAGACGGTTAATGATAAATTAATCCTCCATTATGAAACCAAACAACACAATACGGATGAATATGGACGCGTAGATTATTCAAAACGGGGTTATTTGGTGAGCGCCGTAAAAGATGAACTGCTGATCGAGTATATAAAACCTAAGCAGGGGGAAAACGGTCGAAATTGTCGTGGGGAGTTTATCGCTCCAAAAGAGCCGACGATCAAATATGAGCCTACTTTTGCAACCGGAGAAAAGATAGCCGTTTTGGATACCCCTACGAGTATCGAGTATCGTGCCGGAGCAGGGGGATATGTTACTTTTGAGGGGGGCGTTTACGATATCAAAACCGAAGTAGACGTTACCGAAATCAGTTTTAAAACGACCGGTTCGATTGAAACACAACTGGATGCGGATGTTTCGATCAACGTAAAAGAAAAAGATGTACTCAAAGATGCAATCGGTATGGGGATGGAGGTTACGGTTAACGTTATCAACATCGATGGTAATATCGGTCCAAATGCCAAAGTGACTGCTAAAAAAGCTGTTGTTGAGGGACAAGTACATCAAAGTGCTATCATCAGTGCCGATGAGTTAACGATTAACATACACAAAGGGACGGCGTATGGTAAAAATGTCCACATTACACGCTTGGAACACGGTATCGTTGAAGCGGACAAAGTAACGGTAACGCAAGCGACCGGAGGCAAGATCCGAGCACGTGAGATTACGATTGAGATGTTGGGGTCGCATGTTAAGATGACCGCTTCTCATCTCATAGAGATTCAAAAAATTCAGGGTGGAGAAAATCAGTTTATCATCGACCCGATGTTGAATGAATCCACTGAAAATCTGGAAGAGCGTTCTTTACAAATGAAAGCCGTCAAAGAAGCGATTCGGGATATTCAAAAAGAGTTGAGTGGGTATGAGCAAACATGGCGTGAAAATGCCCCCGCAATGGAAGATTTAAAGCGTAAATTAGCACACTACAAAACGAACGGGATTAAAATGCCGGTAGCTTTCGTTCAAAAATATCAACAAAATCAACAATTTAAAGAAAAATTGGATTCTCTTCGTGCTGAGCTCAAAACAAAAGAGGATCAATACGCTTGGCTCAGTGAAAAACATACGGCTTTGCAAAATGAAATTTTTGATGCGAGAATTATCAATCATGACCGATGGAAAAATCACAACGAAATTACGTTTAAATTGATTGATCCACCTATCGAGGTGTTTTATGTTCCTCCGCATAATACGGACGAAAAGATATTAGGATTATATGAAGATGATGACGGAGAATTCTCAATTAAGGTGCTTACACGATGATTATTGGTTTAGAAGGAATTATTGATTACAAAGAACCGACATCGCTCCATTTGAATGTCAATAGTGTCATTTATGAGGTGTTTATTTCACTGCATACCTACAGCACGATTGGCTCCGATAAAGTACGTTTGCACATCCATCATGTTATTCGTGAAGATGCTCAGCAACTGTACGGATTTTCTCAAAAAAGTGAAAAAGTTCTCTTTGAAGGGATGCTAAAAATCAACGGAATCGGTCCAAAAGCTGCTCTTGCAATCTGTAGCACCTTTACGCCGGAGCAGTTTGCGGGTATTATTTCATCTAAAGATGTCAATGCACTGAAAAAAGTTCCGGGAATCGGACCCAAAAGCGCGGCTCGGATTATGGTGGAATTAGCCGGTTTCGATGCAATACTGTTAAACTCGGCTCCATTAGCCAATTCGTCAACAACGGAGGCAATGATGGCGTTAGAGTCACTTGGATTTAAAAAAGAACAGATTGCTAAAGCGCTGAGCGGATCGCTTGCGACGGACACTCCAACGCTGGTTAAAGATGCGTTGAAACAATTACAAAAACTTTAAGGATATTAGAAATGAAAATGGCTATTGTATTCGGCGGAGCAAGTTATGAACACGAAATCAGCATCGTTAGCGCGATTACTGTAAAAGGAAAACTTGAATCGACTTTTGATTTAAGCTTCATATTTTGTGATCAAGATCATAAATTTTACCTGATTGATTCCTCAAAAATGAAAGCGATCACTTTTTCGCGCGGCGAGCACAAAAAAATGGGGCAACTCTTTATGGTCAATGGCGGTTTTGAGCAACGTGGAATGTTTGGATCAAAAAAATATGAAATGCCTATTTTAAATCTCATTCACGGTGGAGATGGTGAAGACGGTACTCTGGCAAGTATGTTTGATTTTTACTCGATCCCTTTTATCGGTCCACGAAAAGAAGCGGCGATGCTCAGTTTTGACAAACATTACACCAAATGGTTTGCCGCGTCAGTCGGGGTAAAAACACTCCCTTTTGAAGTGTTGCATAAAAATGACCAGCGCCAACTCACTACCCCTTATCCGTTTATCATTAAGCCCGCTCGTTTGGGCAGTTCTATCGGTGTGAGTATTGTTCGTGAAGCTCAGGAGTTGGATTATGCGTTGGATGTTGCGTTTGAATTTGATGAGGTTGTGTTGATTGAACCGTTTATCTCTGGGGTTAAAGAATACAATTTGGCCGGTTTTAGCGCACGCGGAGAGATCACGTATTCGATTGTAGAAGAGCCGCAAAAAGCTGAATTTTTAGATTTCGAGAAAAAATACCTCGATTTTTCTCGCTCAGGAAGTGTCGAGCATGCTGAAGTGAGTGAAGCGTTGGTTGGCCAATTGCGTGAGTCATTTGCTAAAATTTATCTCCCTTTGTTTGAGGGGGCTATCATTCGTTGTGACTTCTTTGAAATTGAGGGTGAAGTGTATCTCAATGAAGTGAATCCAATCCCAGGATCAATGGCCAATTATTTATTTGATAATTTTAGCGGTTCGGTTCAAAAATTGTTAGGGGCGCTTCCGTACAAAAAAGCAATCCGTGTCAATTATGACTATATCCACTCGATTTCCAGCGCCAAAGGTAAATAAGCGTGGCAGTAAAGTCTCTCCAATACAAACAGCACACCTTTTCGATCAGTTATGAGATACTGAACCCCACCGCTCAGATCGATTTGATTTTTTTACATGGGTGGGGATCGCATAAAAATTTGATGAAACATGCATTTGCTGAACAGTTGAAGCAGTTTCGCCATATCTACATCGATATGCCTGGGTTTGGAAACAGTACCTGTAATATGGCACTGACCACCGAAGACTACGCTACGATTTTAGAATCCTTTCTTTCAATGATCGAAGCGGATAAAACGGTTATTCTCGGACACTCATTCGGCGGGAAAGTGGCGACGCTGTTGCACCCGGATATCTTGGTATTGGTTGGTTCTGCGGGGATATTGGTCCCTAAACCGTTAAAAATACGGGTAAAAATTGCTCTTTTTAAACTCTTAAAAGTGACCGGTTTGACACAGCTTCGTCGCTTTTTTATCGCTCCCGATGCACAGGGCCTCTCTCAGCCGATGTATGAGACGTTTAAAAGTGTTGTGAATGAAGATTTTAGTGAGAAGTTTCGAGCATTTAAA
This sequence comes from Sulfuricurvum sp., assembly GCF_028688295.1. Classification (GTDB taxonomy): domain Bacteria; phylum Campylobacterota; class Campylobacteria; order Campylobacterales; family Sulfurimonadaceae; genus Sulfuricurvum. The sequence goes on along the minus strand of NZ_JAQTYM010000046.1, from coordinate 14,470 downwards.
GGAAAAGCATTGCTCTGTTTCGGTCGTCAGGACACTGCAACACCGATGTGGACAGCCTATAAAATCGCTGAACTGATTAATGATTCACAGGTTGTTGAATTCGACGGAGACCACTATTTCTTTTTGGAACAGGGTGCTACGGTAGCCAAAGAGATTGAGAAAATCGTTTTAAAAAGTTTAGAACACTAAGGAAACACAATGGATTTGATGCAAATTGGGGCATTTTTTACTAATATCATTTTTGTAATGACTCTCGGATGGTATTTGATTACCAATCTTCAATGGTACGATTATCGGATTGAGCGGGTTGTGTTACGTCACCATAAAACATGGTGGCATGTCGTTTATTTTATCGTTCCGTTTGTTGCGTATTACACAACGGGAAAATTCTTTGCTATTTTCTTCTTTTTCGCGGTTCTCCCCTCGATTATCATGTGGCACCGTAAATTGGATAAAAAAGTTGTTTTAACATGGCGAGTCAAGCGGTTTTTGATTCTCCTTTTTTCATTAACCGTATTTCAAAATATCCTTTGTAGTCTTAAAGAGGGATGTGAACTGTTCGGAGTCTTTTTACCGCTTTTAATGACGTATCTTGGTTCTTGGGCAATCGAGAAATTTTTGTTTGAAGCGTATAAAAAACAGGCTAAACGTAAAATTGCTCAGATGAGTGAGCTAAAAATTATTTGTGTAACCGGTAGCTACGGAAAAACATCGATGAAAAATTTTATCGCACAAGTGTTGGGAGAAAAATTTAATGTTTATGCAACCCCGCGCAGTGTCAATACGCTCGGCGGAATCATTCGAGATGTAAATGAAGCTCTCCCTTCCAATACCCAAGTGTATGTATGTGAAGCAGGAGCGCGTGAAGTGGGTGATATTTACGCTATTGCACAATTATTACACCCTCAAATCGTCGTAGTAGGGAAAGTTGGGCCTCAGCACTTGGAATATTTCAAAACACTTGAACGTATTCAACGGACCAAACTTGAGATTATCCATTCTGATCGCTTGAGCCGAGCATTCATCCATACCTCTGTAACCGATGAGCCTCATGATAAAGTGACTTTTTTCGGAGATGATATTCAAAATTTAGAAGCAACGCTAGAGGGGATTGATTTTGATCTAAAGGTTGCCGATGAAGTAACCCATTTTCATACGTCAGTTCTTGGCGGTTTCCAAACGATCAACATTAATGCAGCGATATTAATCGCACAAGAGATGGGAATGAAGAATGAGGAGATCATTTCTGCGGTCAAAAATCTTAAAAGCGTTGAACACCGACTAGAGCGGATCGATGCCGGAGGCAAAATCATCCTTGATGATGGCTACAACGGGAATATCGATGGGATGTTAGAGGGGATTCGTCTTTGTTCTCTTCATGAAGGACGAAAAGTGATCGTTACCCCTGGATTGGTAGAGAGTACGGAAGCACTGAATGTACAATTGATTCACGCGATCAATAGTGTTTTTGATATTGCGATTATTACCGGTTCCTTGAATGCCGCTTTATTTGAAAAAGAGTTGAGTGTGCATCAAAATATTATGTTAGCCGATAAATCGCAAATGGTTAAAGTCCTCGGTGAAGTGACCCGCGCAGGGGATATCATCCTTTTCGCCAATGACGCACCGAATTTTATCTAATGCGCCTCTTTGTCCGGTTGATCGATTGGAGCGGTAAGAGTGCTGCCGCTGCTCTTATTTTATTGGTTCTTTTAATCGTTTATGATGCAACCGTACGGTATCTATTTCACTCAGGTTCACTTGCCCTGCAAGAATTAGAATGGCATCTTTTTGATGTGATTATTCTCCTTTCGATTGCCTATACCTTTTCCCATGATGGACACGTTCGTGTTGATATTTTCTATGAACATTTTAGCCCAAAAACGAAAGCAATCGTCAATCTTTTAGGTTCATTGTTCTTTGTTCTCCCTTTTTCATTATTGATCATTTATTTAGGCATTGATTTCGTTCAGCTTAGTTTTTCGCAGATGGAAGCATCTGCTGATCCGGGGGGCTTACCTTATCGATTTATTATCAAGTCATTTGTCCCCATCGCTTTTATCTTGATGATGGTTCAAACCTTACGGGTTATTGTTGCATCGTACAACACAGTGAGAGGGGTTTAGATTATGGCGATTATCATGCTTTTTATCGCCTTGGCTCTTTTGGGTGTCGGTATTCCGGTGGCATTTGTGTTTGGAGGTGCCGCATTGGCGGCGGCATTACTCTCACCGGAGATCGGGTTAGAAGTTTTTAACGTATTACCGTTTCGTATTTATGGCATTATGAGCAACTCAACCTTAATGGCGGTTCCACTGTTTATTTTAATGGGATTGTTATTGGAACGCTCAGGTACCGCAGAAAAACTGTTGATAGCGATGACGTCGATGTTTGGTACGCTCAAGGGGGGACTCGCCGTTAGTGTCGTTCTTGTGGGGGCGATTCTTGCGGCAACGATGGGCATTGTCAGTGCCTCGGTTGTGATGATGTCTTTGATCGCTTTACCGCTCATGATACGTGCGGGGTATTCTAAAGAGCTTTCAAGCGGTACGATCGCCGCAAGCGGTACCCTTGGACAAATTATCCCCCCTTCTGTTATTTTGATTATTTTGGGCGATGTCATGAATATCAGTGTGGGGGATCTGTTCGCAGGAGCCATGTTGCCGGGGCTCCTTTTGGTGGCTTTGTACATCATCTACATTGTGGTTATAGCACACCTTAAGCCGCACATGGCACCTCCGTTGCGAGATGAGGATCATCACGGATCGTTTGTTTCTTTGGTTTGGGCGATAACACCGATGCTGCTTCTCATGATTATCGTTTTAGGGTCTATTTTTAGCGGAATAGCTTCACCCAGTGAATCGGCAGCTTTCGGGGTTATCGGTGCGTTGATTATCTCCCTACTCAATAAAACACTCACACGCACGATGTTGCGACAATCGTTGCGTGAGACACTAAAGCTTAGTGGTATGATCTTTATGATTTTGATCGGGGCAACGGCGTTTAGTCTTGTTTTTAACGAACTGGGCGGAACCGATCAGATCATCGAGTTTTTCGGCAATAACGTCAGTAGCGCATGGATGTTTATCTTTATTGCGATGTTGGTTATTTTTATTCTCGGGTTCTTTATTGATTTTATCGAAATTTCTTTTATTATCGTTCCTATTTTACTTCCGGTAATGCACGCTTATGGGATCGATCCGTTGTGGTTTGCTATTTTGATTGCGATGAATCTTCAAACCTCATTTCTGACCCCGCCTTTTGGACTTTCACTCTTTTTTGTCAAAGGTGCCGCCGGAGATTCAGTCACATCAGGGCAAATCTATCGGGGTATTATCCCTTTTGTCCTTTTACAGATAGTTGCGTTAGCGTTAGTCATGAGCTTTCCCAACCTAGTATTTTCATTTGTGTAGGAGAGAATGATGGAAAATGAGATTTTATACGCCCCATGGCGTAACGATTATGTGAGTGGTGAAAAAATAGAAGGGTGTGTATTTTGTCATATCAGTACACATGCTAACGAGGATGAATCACTTCATGTTTTGTATCGTGATGAGCACTGTTTTATTGTCATGAACCGCTATCCTTATACCCCAGGCCATTTTATGATTATCCCTCACGAACATACGGATGCGCTTGAAGCACTTGATCCGCAAATATGGATTCACATGAGTGCGTTGGCACAACGCGGTGTCCGGATGCTCAAAGAATCTTTTGGTGCGCACGGTGTAAATATTGGGATGAATCTCGGGCGTGCAGGAGGTGCGGGTATTGCAGAACATATTCACCTGCATGTAGTACCACGATGGGAAAGAGATACGAATTTTATTACCTCGATCGCCCAAACAAGAGTTTACTCAACTGATTTCGAGACAATTTACCATCGCTTAAAAGAGGCAGCAAAAAATTATTTTGAATTGTAAGATCAGATAGTAATCTCCTAGAGTGGAGATTATGCGGCAGATATTTTACCGGATTTCGATTTCGATACGGCGATTTTGAGCACGTCCTGCATCAGTATTATTGGTTGCGATTGGTTCTTTAGAACCTTTCCCTGATGTTTTGATACGATTAGCATCAATACCTTTCGTGATTAATCTGTCGGCTAATGCACGTGCACGTGCTTCAGAACGAGGTTGATTTCGCTCATCATTTCCGATAATATCCGTATGTCCTACAATCGAGATATTCGAGGCAGGGTTATTCTTCATAAAATTGGTGAGATCGATTACATCTTGAGCAGCTGAGGTAGGGATAAGGTTTGACGCAAAGGCAAAATTCAGGTGGAGTGTGACACTTTTTGGGCACCCTTTAGCATCTACTTGATACCCTTTTGGGGTATCAGGACACTGATCTTTTGAATCAAAGACACTGTCAGCATCAGCATCCCCTTCACTTTGAACCGCTGGAGCTACCACAGTCACCGGAACTGAAGAGGTGATAGGCGTACTTTTTTTCTCTAAACAGCAATCTGGATGCTTAGGTGCAAAACTCTCAGCAGCAACGGACATTGTACGGTTCTGTTCGCCGTCAAAATACGTGATATTTTGCTCTGCTGCTTGAATATTCACCACAGATCCCATTAGTAATGCTGAAAGGGCAAGTGCAGTGTGTAAATTAAATAATGGATTTTTCATAGAAGAGAAGATTCCTTTGATCTTTGGTTTTTTTATTATTATCGTCATTGTAGCATACAAATTGTAGTTCAAAAGTTCAAATTCAGTGCATATTTATTCTGCGATTCATTTGCGATACGAGTAAGCTAGAATGAAACAAACTATTTCAGATTATAGAATTTGGAGATAAGAAATGTTAGAACGTCTCAAAGACAAAACGATCCTTTTTCTTGAAGATAATGTCGAATTTGCTGCTAACACCATTGCTTTATTGCAAGTTTTTGTTCGTAGTGTTTATCATGCTAAAAATATATCTGAAGCACATCAAATTCTCCATTCTGATGCTATAGACATTATTATTTGCGATGTTAAACTAAAAAATGAAAACGGTCTTAATTTTATACGCGATTTTAGAGAAAAAAATAGTGCAACTCCCATCCTTATCATTAGCGGTCATAAAGATGAAGAATTTTTGTTTCGTGCTATTCCACTGAGATTAACTGCCTATTTACTTAAACCAATAAAATATGAAACGCTTATTGATGCCTTAATAAGCTGTCTTGAAGTTATTGATTCCTATCAAATAAAAAAAATAGAGTTAAAAGAGGGTTGGTATTACGATACCGAAAATAAGTGTTTACATAAAGAGGGGGAAGGATATAACCTTAACAAAAAAGAGGCACTTTTTATGGAACTTCTCGCCCAAAATAGGGACCGACTTATTACCAAAGAGATGATTAATGCAGCGGTTTGGCAGTTTGAAGTGATGTCAGATTCAGCGATTACTAATTTCATTTTACGTATTCGCCGCCGTTTCGGTAAAAATTTCATCTACACGCTCCCAGATATTGGGTATCGGCTAAAAACTTAAGAGAAGGTTTAGCCTAGTTGAACTCGTGCACACAAACCCATGTTCCCATTGCTAAGTTCCAATTTCGCATCATATTTAGCGGCAATCTCAGAGCACATTTGTAGCCCTAAACCGTTGATGGGAGCATTCAAATCCATTCCGCCTCCATTATCACAAAAAGAGACTTCTTTGTCCGTAATGTGAATGATGATTTCAGGATGGGGTATTTGTCGTTTTTTGAGTACTTCGATCGCATTGTTTATCAGATTGAGCCAGACTTGCATCCACTCATTTTTTATCCCTGAAATTACAATGTTTTTATCTCCCTTTATGGTTATTATTATTCCATTATCTAAAAGCTTTGTTTCTATAATAAAAAGAGAACCTTGAATGGACTCGATGATATTAAACGGGGCGGAAACATCGCTTTTTTTGTAAAATTCGAGAAAGTTTTGCATTGTATGGGACATAAAATCGATTGTTTTTTCAATCTCGTCACATTGTTTAAGAAGTAGGTTTTCGTCAATACTCTGTTTGGTTTTCAGCTTTGCAATAGTAAGAAGATTGATGGAACTGAGCTTGGAGAGAGGTTCACGCCACTGATGGGAAATATTGCCGATTAAATTTCCGATTTCAGCTTGTTTACTTTTCTGTAAAACGATATTGGATTGCGTTAGATTTTGAGCTACTGCCTCTTTGATTTTTTTTCTTAGAAGAATATTCCATACAATCATGACCATACTAATCAGGGCAACAATTTCTAGCATCCTGATTATTATTACACCATAAGGATTTCGTTCGCTGATGAGTGGGGCATAACGGTTGTATATTTTTTGCACTGTTACTGGATTGATTCCGTTAACCAGTTTTTCAAAGATATCGTGTAGTATAGGCTCATCATTGCGAGTTCCTACAGATAATGAGACTTTTTCTCTTAGCCTGGAGGAGACTTTCAGTGTTCCCGTATGCTCTTTTTGAATGTAGGAAGAGACAACCATGAGGTTGTCAAGATAACCATAAAGTTCTCCCGATTCGACAAGGTTCAGTCCATCAGTAATTGATTTGACTTCGACAAGATTGAGTTCCGGATAGGTTGTTTTTAACTGTTCAACGATTGCGTATCCTTTGACGACCCCCAGTGTTTCTTTTTTTAGTGTAGTAATATCTTCAGTGAAGGGCTTATCAATTTTGGTTGCCATAACAATGGGAAGGGTAACGTAGGGGGAAGTGAAATTCATATATTTGAGCCGTTCTGGAGTACTCGAAGCGAGAGAGAATATATCGCATTCTCTTTTTTTAGCATGTTCTATCGATTCGTTCCATGTAGCGACTGGGAGAAAATTGATAGGGACACCAAGTTGTTTTTCAAACTCCCTTATCACATCTGCTGCAATACCTATATGCTGATTATTTCGTATCGCTTCAAACGGATACCACTCAGGATCCACACACATTACTATCTCTTTTTTAGTAAGTAAATATTGTTTTTGTACCGTTGAAAGCCGAATACCTTGAGTCGAAGCAATAACGTCTTTGAGCATGAATTTTCCGAGGGGTTGATCTGGTAATAGTCTCCCTGATTGAACCAATTGCTTGTAGGCACGGTTTGTTAGCTCTTCATTCGCTTGCCCTATGGGATAAAAATCGGTCATCATCATTTTTTTAGTCACTTTATATTCGTACATAAGTGCATCACGTGATTTCCCGGTGTGATATTTTTTTAGGAGCAATTCGATTATTTCGTTAGGATGATCGAGTGCATATTGCCACCCTTGATTACTGGCATCAATGAATCGTTGAGTCCTTTCCGGATTTTCAAGAGCTTCGCTGCGTGAGGTAAAAACGTTTACGGCACTCATCATGAATCCGTAATCGAAAGGGTCAAGAATAGTGTAGGGGATGTGAAGACGATCAAGCTCGTAAAGTTGGTTTGAACGAAAAACAGACATAACATCGGTTTTACCGTCAATAAAATCACGAATGTTAAAAGTATGGTTTAAAAAAGTAGCATTATTGGGAGAAATATCAAAATGGTTCAGCATCAGTCCGAGAGATGAAGAACGAAACTCATCTTTAGTACACATAATTCTTTTACCAATCAAATCTGCAGGGTTGTTTATCCCTTTTCGGACAACAAAAATAAGAGGAGAACGTTGATAGTAGGTACCAAGTAAAACAATCGGTGCCGGTTTGTTATTTGAAACGATAATGCTAGTATTGTAAGATCCATAGGTAGCTTTTCGATTTAAAATATCGGTGGCAGTATCGATATCGTTTTGGTATTCACGTAGTTCAACATCAAGTCCTGCATTACGGTAGAACCCTTTCTCTTTTGCCGCGATAAAACCGGCAAATTCGTATTGGTATTTCCAATCCAATTGCAGAGAGACTTTTTCTAAATTTTTTTGTGACCAAAGAGTGGAAAATATTGATAAAAATATCAAGATAAATTTCATTAAAAACCTCTATATCCTTGGTTGAATTGTATTTGATTTAAGCTAGTATAATTTTAGTTGGCTCATTTTTAACTTTTTTAGGCACAATTTGAACTATTAAAGTAACAATTGGACTACAATTACCTGTTATAATGTTGACTATAAAACAGTTCTAAAGGTTAAAAATTGTTATATTGAGAATATTTTTTTTAAATTTACGATATAGATGAGATGTGGAGAGACTATAATTTCTGAAGTTGACGATTTAAAATAGAATTTTGATATAGCAATTAAAGTGGATATAATCGATGTCCTGAAAAAAAACATTAAACTGAATAAGCCGTAAACTGGGAGAATTAGAATGCTACTAAAGCGCAATAGAGTTGTTTCAAAAGTTGTTGTCATGCTATCATTGAGTGCTTTTTCTGCGCTTCATGCTTTGACACTGCAAGAGGGAGTTGATGAAGTTCTTTCAACCCATCCTGTCGTTTTAGAACGGTTACATAACTATCGTTCTACACTTGAAGATTTACGGACAACTGAAGCGCAATATCTTCCGACACTTGATTATTCTGGAAGTATCGCGAGAGAGAAAACAAAATCACCAAGTACCGGTTTTGCTAGCCGTTCATTGACATCGTATGAGCACTCTTTGCAATTGACCCAAAACTTATTTAACGGTTTTGGCACTATTTATGAAGCTGATTATAATAAAGCCCGTATTTTAGCAGCGGCAAATCATTATATTGAAAATGCGAATGATGCGGCTTATAATTTTACAAATACTTATATAAATGCGCTGAAAGCGAAAGATTTGCTGTGCATAGCCAAATCAAATGTTGATTTCAATAATGACATTTATACCAAAGTTAACAAGCTTTACGAAGCAGGGATGACAACCCGTTCTGAGTCTGAAAAAGCGGATACTTCTTTATCACTGGCAAAATCAAACTATGTGGTTGCAAAAAATAATCTGGATGATGCATTATTTAATCTAGAGCGGGTTTTAGGGCGTCAGGTAAAAGCAGAAGAACTCCAAGACGGTAACTTTCAAGGAACACTTCCTTCTTCATTGGAAGAGATGAAAAATTATGCTCGTGCGCACAATCCCTCTGTTTTAGTGAGTGAGTATAATATTAAAGCTGCACATGCGCAAAAAGAAGCATCATATAAACATTATTACCCTAAAATTGACGCATTTGCACGCCAAAGCTGGTCAAATGATGTCGGAGGATTGGAAGGAAAGGATGACCGTACTAAAATCGGACTTACTTTGAATTACAATCTTTACCGTGGCGGTGCCGATGAAGCACAGATTCAAAAAAATCTGAGCAAAATCTATCAAGAGGGCGAAAATAAACGAGAAACAATCCGTAAGTTAGACGAACAAGGACAGCTTTCTTGGACCGCAAAACAATATCTTAGTGAGCAACTTGAGCATTTAAAACGTTACGAAGTGACCAGTGCTAAAACGCTTGAGCTTTATCAAAAAGAGTATGACTTAGGTCGTCGTACCTTGCTCGATCTTTTGGTTGCTCAAAACGATCATGTAGCAGCACAATCGCAGATAGTGCGTGCCGAAAATGATCTTTTGTTTGCCCATTATCGTATTTTAGATGCGATGGGTTCTATGGTTCAAAATGTTTTAGGTTCAAAAGCTGATACGCACACGCAAAAAGTTGGATTGAACGTTTTAGATAATCGTCTGGACAATGATGATAATGTTGAAATTTTGATTTTTGCTGATCGTAAAATCGATAAATATAAAAGAGATGGTGAATAATATAATATTTATTTCGTCATAGTTACGTAATATTCTATTTTCCAATAAGGTTTTTGTGAATGAATGAAGAATTAGAATCACGGATTGCAGATCCGGAAGGAGCTGCGTTTGGTGTTGATCCACTCTTGCAATGTTTAGTTTTATTTACCCAACTCTATCATAAACCTTTTACCGCTGAAGCTCTGATGGCTGGTCTGCCAGTTGCCCCTTGGGGTGGAGCTTTACGTCTCTTTAGCCTTAAATCTTCCAAAGGACTTTTTGCACGTGCGGCAAGTCGCGCCGGATTGAAAAGTACCCTCGTAAATCGCAAGCTTTCTGATATTTCCGCCTTACAGCTTCCGATGATTTTATTATTAGAAAATTCACATGCGTGTATTTTAGATTCTATTTCACCTGATCGAAAAAAATGTAAAATCATCCTTCCTGCAGAAGAAGCGATTGAAGAGACAATACCTTTTGAAATGTTGGAGCAAGAGTATACGGGATTTGCTTTTCTAGTCAAAAAACCTTTCGTATACAATGAAAGTGATTCTCTTACTCTTAATATTAAACACAAACATTGGTTCTGGGATACCCTAAAGCTTTCCAAAAACATCTATCGAGACGTTATTTATGCAACAGTTCTGGTCAATTTGTTCGTTTTAGCAAGCCCGCTGTTTACAATGAGTGTTTATGACCGTGTTATTCCTAACAACGCAACTGAAACCCTCTGGGTGTTTGCTATTGGAGTGTTGGTAGTTTATGTACTCGATACGTTTTTAAAATTTACCCGTGCGATGCTTTTAGAGAGTGCGGGTAAAAAAAGTGACATTATTATGTCATCGATTATTTTTGAAAAGGTACTTGATCTTAAAATGGCGTCTCATCCTAAATCTGTGGGATCGTTTGCAAGTAATCTTAAAGATTTTGATTCGATTCGTTCTTTTTTAACTAATGCTACCCTCACTGCATTGGTTGATTTTCCCTTCGCACTTTTATTTTTATTAGTGATTGGCTATATTGGCGGTTGGATGGTAGTAGTTCCTATCGTGATGATGCTTCTAATTCTTGCTTATGCCCTTTTTATGCGAAATCCCCTTCGTGAGAGTATTGAAGAGACACATAAAGCCTCTGCTGCCAAAAGCTCAATTCTCATCGAGGCACTTCAAAACATTGAAACCCTTAAGACTCTTGGAGCTACAGGTCAGGTTCAATGGGCATGGGAAGAGGCAACTGGTGAGATTGCTCAGAGGAGTTTGAAATCTCGATTGATCTCCACCTCTATTAGTACCGTAACCGGTTTTTTAACTCAGCTTACTACTGTTCTTTTGGTTATTGTAGGTGTCTATTTGATTGGTGAGCATGAACTTACTATGGGTGGTCTTATCGCCATTATTATCATCGCCGGACGAACCGTAGCTCCAATGGGACAAGCTGCAGCGTTGATCGCGAATTATTCCGATGCAAAAGCTGCGTACGATGCGATTGAGGGGATAATTTCTCAGCCTTCTGAACGTCCGTATGGGAAAAAGTTCATTACCCGTCCAGAACTCAAAGGGGAGATTGAATTTAAAAATGTCAGTTTTTCCTATGATGAATCGAATCACAGTGCCCTCAAAAATATCTCATTTTCGGTCAAACCAGGTGAAAAAGTGGCAATTATCGGAAGAATCGGTTCAGGGAAGAGCACCATCTCAAAACTTCTACTTCATCTTTATGAGCCTACCGATGGATCTATTTTGCTCGATGGTATCGATATTAAACAAGTTGATCCGGCAGATTTGCGCAAAAATATTGCTTATGTTTCTCAAGATATTACTTTATTTAAAGGAAGCGTAAAAGATAACATCGCGTACCGTTCTACCCGTGCGAGTGATGAACAAATGATTCGTGCTTCAGTCATTTCGGGTGCAGATGAGTTTATCCGCAAACATCCGCAAGGGTATGAAATGCCAATAGGTGAGCGGGGGATGGGGCTCTCCGGAGGTCAACGTCAGAGTATTGGTATTGCTCGTGCACTGTTATTCGAATCTCCAATCATAATCATGGACGAGCCGACAAATGCTATGGATCAGTTGAGCGAAAATCGCCTGATTGCGAATCTAAAAAGCTATTTAGAGGATAAAACGGCTATTTTGATTACTCAAAAAAATACGATTTTACCGCTTGTTGATCGCATTATCGTAATGAATGAAGGACAGGTCTATTTGGACGGTCCGCGAGAACAGGTAATCGCTAAACTTTCAGGAGGTGTCGTATGAGTGAAAAAAAACGCTTCTCTTTTGACGCCAATGATTATCAGTTTATGCGCAGTGTTTCTGCCGCTGTTTTAGAAGATACTCCCTCACGTTTACGTTCTGTCCTTTTGTTTTGGATGATAACCGTCGTTTTTGTTTTACTATGGGCAGCACTTTCACCTATTGATGAAATCGTACGTGGTGATGGGAAAGTTATCCCTGGCGGTGAAAATCAGATGATTCAGCACCTAGAAGGTGGTATGGTAAGTGCCATTATGGTTAAAGAGGGTCAAAAAGTTAAAGCGGATGATATACTACTTCGTGTTGACAATCTAAAATCCTCCTCTACTTATGAAAGTTCTCAGTTCAAATCAGCCGAACTTCGAGCAAAAATTGTTCGTCTTCGTGCAGAATCTTCAGGAACTGCTTTTTCTCCAACGCCAGCTGATATTGCAAAAATTCCAATGCAGATTATGCAAGAGCGGAGTGTTTACAGCTCAAATCAGGAACGTCTTCGTTCTCAAATTTCAGCATTAAACGATCAATTAGCACAAAAACAAAATGAAAAAATCGAAGCTCAAGGGCGTATTATGGAGCAAAAACGTGCGCTTGCTCTGATCCGTGAAGAGGTAGCGATTTCTGAACCGATGGTGGCTCAGGGAATTAAGCCTCGTGTCGAATTTTTAAAGCTACAACGTGAGCTAAGTGACGTTAGTGAGCGCTATAACGCGGTGCTTTCTTCTATTCCAAGACTTAATGCAGCAATCAATGAGATGAGCAGTAAGATGCGTGAGGTGCGTTCTGAGTTTACGATGAGGGCGCAAATGGAGTTGAATGAAGCCGAAACGGAGTACAGCCGTGTAGGTGCTGAAAGTTCCGCTTTAGCCGATCAAGTGACCCGTACAGTTATTAAATCTCCGATTAATGGTATCGTTCAAAAACTATATGTCAATACGGTCGGTGGAGTGATAAAACCGGGTGATAATCTCATCGAAATCGTCCCGACTGAGGGGGGATTGTTAGCGGAAGCAAAAGTTAAACCTGCTGATATCGCCTTTATCTATCCAGGGCAAGATGCGATTGTAAAAGTGACCGCATACGATTTCTCTCTTTATGGGTCGTTGCATGGAAAAGTGGTAACGATCAGTCCTGATACCGTTACCGATAAAAATGACAATGTTTATTATGTCGTCAAAATTCAAACGGATAAAAAATATCTTGGAAGCAAAGAAAAACCGCTTAAAATTATCCCGGGGATGATGATCAATGTTGATATTATAACGGGCGAAAAAACAGTTTTAGAATACATTTTAAAACCAATTTTAAAAGCTAAACAATATACGTTTACGGAGCGATAAATGAAGTTGTATTTAATATCGGATGATATAACGCTACGTAGTCGATGGATTGGGATTTTAAGCTCTTTGCGCCCTACAACGCTTTCTGCTTTTTCATCGGAGATTGAGTCGCCATCTATTATCATGGTGTTAGACCGTGTTTTGAATAATCTTTCTGATGATGTATTGAACATTTTTTTTAAACATCACGTAATGGTTCTTTCAATGACTCCTAATTTTAATGAAGCACAAAAATATTTATCATTAGGGGCAATGGGATATGGCAATGCAATGATGCATGAATCACATCTACATTCTGTATATCAAGCATTGGAAGAGGGTAAAATCTGGCTCCATCCCGATTTTATTACGCTGATGATTTCACAAATACATGATCATAACGACACAAAAGAGAAATCATTAACAATATTGGATGCTCTGAGTCAGCGTGAACGTGAAGTTGCTATTATGCTCGGTGATGGAGCAACACATCAAGAGATTTCTGATGCATTAGATATAACTGTTCGAACTGTTAAAGCCCATGCAACTTCCATCTATCAAAAACTCGATGTAAAAGATCGTTTAGCCCTCTCTCTTCTCCTCCATACCTAATTTTCTTCATAATTAGTACCTAAGTACAATAGACTTGTTTTTGTCTCTGCGCTACAATTGAGAATATAAAATTTCTCATCAGTAGGGGATCATCATGGCACGAGTTATTGGATACGTAAAATCTTTGGAGCACGGTACTTTTTTTGTAAAAGATGCAAAAGGGAACATTCATCAGTTAAAAGCGGGTGAAGCGATTCATGAAGGTGAATTGGTTTATGGTGCAAAAAGTAATCCTAATAATGCTCAAATTGTTATTGATGTGACTCTACAAGGGGCTGGTGATCTCGTAATCGCTGGAAATGGTGCACTTAATTTCGATACGTCTCTACTCAAAGGTATCTTTAGCCATGAGGATGCTGTTGTTTATGTGAATTCTGTCAAAGAAGCGCTTGCTTTAGCTGGTGGAAATGTGACAAATGTTGAAACTGATTTACGAGACGGTCAAACTGCAGGTGAAGATGAAACGGCTGCGGGGGAAACTCTCAATAACCAAGAACGTGCTATTGATACCTTTAATGACCGTGATGGATTGATTAAAGATGTAAGAACAAATTTGAACTTTACCGATACTTCTCGTACAACTCCTACAAATGAAGACGGTGTGTTTAGACCGGTGATTGT
>NZ_JAQTYM010000045.1:11695-18875 GCF_028688295.1 Sulfuricurvum sp. | reverse complement strand
GTTGTCATTCTTTGACTCCTTGTGTAATGAAATGGACACCGATTGATTCGGTTCGCTCTAATGCAGCCTCAACAATTGCTTTGGCGGTTAAAAGACGCAACTTCAATAATTTACCGATATTGTGTTGCAATAACGTGTCAATTATCGCTCTTGTTTCTTCTAATCCTTCAGGAGTTCGAACGATGGAAACATTATGCCACATAATGCGTCTGAGTTGGTCTTTTATCTCTTTATCTCCGTCAATTTCAAGCGGTTCGTTACCAATCTCAAACGTTTTGCTACAAGAAGGTATTGATGTTGCAAGGATCGTTTCAGAAGCCTCTTTTGCATACACCAGCCCTTCTAATAATGAATTGCTTGCCAAACGGTTAGCCCCGTGCACTCCCGTAGAAGCCGCTTCACCAACACTGTAAAGCCCTTTTATCCCCGGTACTCTTCCTTTTAAATCGGTTTTTATTCCGCCGATAGCATAATGAAACGCCGGAGAGATGGGTACTCTCTCTTTTGGTAATTGAAACCCTAAATCGTTGAGCGATTTATAGATATTTGGAAATCGCTCTTTGAAATACTCCGATTCAAAATCTTCGCACGAAAGATAGACTTGTTTGTTGCTCCGTTTTTTATAATCGAAAATAGCGCGGCTGACAATATCACGCGGTGCTAATTCACCTCTGGGATCATACTCGAACAAAAAGCGGTACCCATTTTCATCAACTACGTGTGCCCCTTCTCCCCGTAATGCTTCAGAGAGAAGCTGTTTTCGTGCCCAGTTGTTTGCTACAAATACCGTCGGATGAAACTGCATCATCTCCATCGATTCGAGTTCAATCCCTTTTTCGATACAAATACCGTGAAGATCCCCGCTGATGGTCGAAGCATTCGTATGATACTCATACAAGGACCCCACTCCGCCACTGGCGATAATGACGTTATTCGCCAAAATAATTTTCCGTTTCCCCTCACTCATCACTTCGACACCGCAACACTGATGGTCTTCAATTAAAAGATCGATCACCGTTGTATCGCTTAACATCGGATGGGGATTTTGGTTGAGTAAAAAGAAATGAAGATGCCTTCCTGTCGCATCTCCTCCGGCATGAAGAATCCGACTGCGCGAGTGGGCTGCTTCTTTTGTGTAGAGTAGATTTCCCTCATCATCTTTGTCAAACAAAAATCCCCGCTTGATCAAATCACGGATTACCGTTTGCGAATTTTCACTCAGTAGATGAACCGATTCGTTGTTACACATCCCCGCACCCGCATCCAAGGTGTCTTGGATGTGTAACGGTATATCAGCGTCATCATAAGCAGTACTCACTCCCCCTTGGGCGTAATAGGTATTGCACTCCCATGGATAGGATTTGTTGATCACCAATACCTTTAACGATTTTGGCAATCCAATCGCCGCGTACAACCCTGCAACTCCTGAGCCGATAATAACAACATCATAACGCAACGGAAGGCTTCTCTTTCGGTGATGGTTTTTCATAATACGGTGGCGCTTTGTAGCCACATCCGCTCACAAGCCCCATTAATAAA
This sequence comes from Sulfuricurvum sp., assembly GCF_028688295.1. GTDB lineage: Bacteria > Campylobacterota > Campylobacteria > Campylobacterales > Sulfurimonadaceae > Sulfuricurvum. The sequence continues at coordinate 17,336 of NZ_JAQTYM010000045.1, read as the reverse complement.
GCTATCGTGCAGATCATCATCCATTTTTGCGCCATGACGCTCCCATCCCTCTAAAGTTATTGTAGTTGGATGGTATAATAGCTACCATAAATTTGAGATTAAGAGTTCTGTAATGATCGATACTATTCGCTCTTTGCCACAATGTGCGGGGATTTACCAATATCTGGATGAAAAAGGGAGAATCCTCTACATCGGAAAAGCCAAAAATCTCTCCAAACGGGTAAAAAGTTATTTTAATCTCACCCCGACACTCACCCCAAAATCAACCCTCTCTCTGCGAATCCAAAAAATGCTTTCTGAAACCGTTGGGTTTCATTACATTATTGCCCGCAACGAACATGACGCGCTCATTTTAGAAAATTCCCTGATCAAACAACTCAAACCAAAATACAATATTCTTCTGCGTGATGATAAAACCTATCCTTATTTGTATGTTGATCTTGAAGAACCCTATCCCCGTTTCGAACTCACCCGTAAAATCATCAAAGGGAAAAGGGTCCGCTATTTTGGCCCTTTTTCAGTGGGTGCACGTGATATTCTCGACTCACTCTACGAACTTCTTAAACTGGTACAGAAAAAAAGCTGTCTTAAGGGGAAAAAAGCCTGTCTCTTTTACCAAATGGAGCAATGTCTCGCCCCTTGTGAATTTCCGGTAGCTACCGAGACCTATCTTTCAATGGTTCATCAGGGGATAGCGTGGATTCAAAACAAACGGCATTTGATTCGAGAACTTGAAACAAAAATGGCGTTTTATTCCGAATCACTCCGCTTTGAAGAGGCACTTATTTTACGCGACCGGATTGAGCGGATCAGCAAAAGCGAAATATCGTCCCAAATCGATCTGGCCTCTACCGATAACTATGATCTCTTCGCAATAGTTGCTGAAACAACCAGAGCTTGTATCCTCCGTCTGTTCATTCGTGAGGGGAAAGTGGCCTCAAGCACGTATGATTTCCTCCCTATCACCCCTTATTTTTCCCTCGATGAAGCGTATGAGCGGATAGTGATCGGGTTCTACGGATCTGAAAAACCTCCCATCGTCGCCCCCATCTTAACCGCACATCCGTTTGAATCACGCGAATGGGTTACAGAACACCTTAGTGCTCTTTTTGGCAAAAAAGCCCAAATAGAAGTACCGCAAAGAGGAGATAAAAAAGCCTTAATCGATCTTGCACTGGCAAACGCGCATGAGCTTTTACGAACCCCTCAACCTTCTAATGAGACACTATTGATACAACTTCAAGAATTATTTCACCTCGACACACTTCCAAGACGAATCGAAGTTTTTGATAATTCCCACCATGGAGGCTCTGCCACAGTCGGCGCTATGATCGTGTACGATGAAGGACATTTTGATAAAAAAGGATACCGAACCTACCATCTTCACGAACGAGACGAATACGGACAAATGAAAGAGATACTGACACGCCGTATCGAAGGTTTTGATCAAAATCCTCCCCCTGATTTATGGATTCTCGATGGCGGTTCGACGTTGAGAACCTTAGCCGTAGATTTACTCGAATCGCATGGAGTTCATCTCGATATTATCGCCATCAGTAAAGAGAAAATAGATGCTGTCTCCCATCGTGCAAAAGGTTCTGCCCGCGATATTCTTCATGCCAATGATGATACTCTCCGATTAGAAAGCTCAGACAAAAGGCTTCAATTTGTGCAGATGCTTCGCGATGAAGCTCACCGAAGTGCGATCACTTTTCATAAAAAAACCAAACTAAAACAGGATCAACACTCCAAACTTCTTTCCATTTCGGGAATATCACACCCTAAAATTCAAAAATTACTCGATTATTTTGGTACATTTGAAGCAATCAAAAAAAGTGATTTTGAGGGACTTTGTGAGGTTATTGGAGCAAAAGATGCGAAAAGTATCCAAAATTATTACAAAGAAAGCGCGTCTAAGTAATCTTTTATGGAGTTTATGCCATATTCCACGAATTATGTTTTCAGCAGTTTTTTAGTTAAGGGGTAAAATGATGGAACATCCAATTCCGATTGATGAGGAATATTTTTTTGAGGGACGTGCAATCGTCAGTGAAACAGACACCCAAGGTTTCATCACTTTTGCGAATCGCAAATTTTGCGAAATATCGGGTTATACTGTCAATGAATTAATTGGAGAACCCCATAACATTATCCGTCACCCTGATATGCCAAAAGCTGCTTTTGCGCAAATGTGGAAAACGATACAATCGGGTACCCTATGGCATGGATTGGTAAAAAACCTCCGCAAAGACGGACGGTATTATTGGGTTGATACCGAAGTAACACCTGTCTACGATAAAGAGGGTAAAGTCAAAGGATACATGGCAGCGCGTAAACCGGCTTCACGAAAAAATATCGAAGAGACTGCGGCGTTGTACCGCAAAATGTTAGAACAAGAACAATAGGGGGACATGAGTGCTATTTTATAATCATAAACACGAGTTCATTGGCATTGACGAAGATGGGCTCAAACTTTTAAACTATACAACCCTTGAGGATTTACTAGAGGTTTGTGGTGACGTTGCGGACCTTTTCGCTAAAGAACCGGGATACATTCATAACTTTAAAAGTTTTGGTTGGATCGATTTTTTACTGCACGCTGATTCTGATGCCCGTTCTGCCATTGTTCATGCGCATGGAAGAACCTTCTCGTGTACACTAAGCGTCCATAGCCTCTACCTCTGCTCAAGCCCTGATAGTAACGGCTATATCATCGATATGACACATATTAAAACCATAACCGGTGATGATGTAAAACCCCATACAATTGCCCCAAAACTTCAGACTGAAATAACACCTGTATCTGCTCCATCCATTGAAGAAATTCCTTTCTCCTATCAACCAACACTTGATGGTCTCCCTGACTATGGACACATTACCCCAACAGCCCTCAGTGAACCCGGCATCTTGGACATCCCTCTTTCAGAATCTAATTTTGAACCAACAGAGACAGAAGAAGAGTTCTATGCCAAACTTGCCCTTCCCCTCAATGAAGAAGAGTTACAAGAAATACTTCCAGAAGTGCCGATTGCGCCCATATCATCTGAGCGACCAATGCTTGGAGATGTTCATTACAGCAGTGCAGAAAAAAGTTTCTTAGAAAATCTTCATGTCGATAAATCCTATAAATTTGATCCAAATGTTGCGGCGCATGAGCTAGGTCTTCCTGTCGATTTGATTCAAGAATTTATCGGTGACTTCATCCAACAAGCCTATGAATTCAAAGATGAGTTATTCGAAGCAGTCCTCAAAGGGGACACCAACAATATTAAAATTCTTTCACATAAACTAAAAGGTGTTGCCGCGAATCTACGTATTGAAGATGCCTTTGAAACGCTTAGTATTATCAATACCTCAAACGACTCGATTGAAATTGAAGCAAATCTCAAATATTTCTTTACTATTATTACGAAACTAGAAGGAAAAGAAATTCCTGCAGTGCTAGAAACCCCTATGGTACAAGATCACAAAGCAATCGAAATACCAAAAAGTAACGAAATCACCCTTGATGATGACATATACGACTTAGTTCTCAAAGAAGATCTCATTCCAGCATTCCAAGAAGAAAAAAGTATTGAAGAACCTGCTTTTGAAAAAACATTTTATGAAGATTTATCCAAAACAGATGATAGCAGTAATGAAGAAATCGTCCTTGAAACAGTAATTGAAGCTCCAGCCCCTAAATTGCATTATGATAAGCGTCTTATTGCAGGACAACTTGGGGTCGAAGATGCCTTTTTTGAAGAATTAATTGAGGAGTATAAGGCAGATGCTCTCTACGCAGGAGAGGCAATTACTTCTGCGATTGGTGCATTTGATACTCATGCATGGAAAAAAACTGCCAGTCATCTCAAAGGGATTAGTGATAACTTACGCTTAAATGAAATTTCCGATGAATTGGCAATTTTATCACAAACAAATGATGCACAAGAAGCTAATAAAGCCTCAAAACGCCTTAATAACTTTCTTCAACAACTGTAAAAAATAAGAATAGAGGAAAACCCATGGAATTAGGACTTAGAAATCGACTCCGCCTCATCAGTCTCTTACCCATTCTGATATTGTTCACCATTGCAAGCTACTTCGTTTACAATGCTTACAATGCTTATAAAGGAGCCGGTCAGCTCCAAGTAAGACTCGAGGGAAATAAACAGCTCAACGACCTTATCAACAATCTTTCACGTGAACGTGGAATGACCGTAATGTATATGGGGAACGCTTCAGCAGCTACCTTAAAATCACTTCATGCACAGCGCGCTATTGTTGATCAAAAAATTGAAGCGTACCAAAAGCATTTAAAATCACTCAGTCATATCAATACAGAAGAAGGCTCAAACGCAGCTTCCTTATCACAATTGATCACTACTCTTGAAAAGGGTATCGACGAATCTCGTCCTCTTGTAGATGATGGAACCGCTAATTTTGACAAAATTTTTACCGATCTTTACGGAAACTCTGAAGAACAACTGATCAATGAACTTGCTAATCTTGCAAATTTGCATTTTGATGAAGAGGTCAATTCCCTCTCATCAAGCTATCTTTCTCTGGTTCGTGCTAATGAATACAGCAGTATTGAGCGTGACTATATTACGTATGTTCTCGCACGTGCTACTCCTCTTGCCGAAGAAGAACTCAACCGATGGATTTCACTGATTGCAAAAGCCGATACCTTTAATCTTGAGGGGATCAGCAACAAAGCTATTCAAACGGAACTCAAAACTTCTTTATTTAATGAAGACAATACAGAACTCTACCTTGATATCACGACCGAACGTACTAGTATTCTACAAGCCTCCACAAGCGGAGTGTATGAAAGCCAATCAGGCGTTTGGTTCGCAATGATTTCTGAGAAAATTGATGCGATCAATACTGCAGAACAAATATTGATTGAAGCAATGGATAAACGGGCTCTTGTCGTTCAAAATGAAGCCGTTCAAGTTCTCGTCATTGCAATCGCTGTCTGGATTCTAGGGGTATTAGTTGCAGTACTTGGCTATCTCTTCTCTGCTGAGATTACAACCAACATTAAAAATCTTGAGTCCGTTTTAAAACGAGTTGCCGAAGATACTCATGATAATGAAGCTGAAGTACTCAGCCATACCATCAATCTCGACACTACCTCTGGAACCGCACAAGCGTATGCATTACTAGAGCGGATTATTGAGCAAACCCTCAATGATAAACAATTTGCGATGGAAGCTTCTGAAGCCAAATCAATGTTTTTGGCCAATATGTCCCATGAAATCCGTACTCCGCTTAACGGTATCGTTGGATTTACAGAACTTCTTAAAGATACAGAGCTTCATGATGAACAACGTGAATTTATTGATATCATCGAGAAAAGTTCTGAAAATCTACTTGAGATTATCAATAATATTCTTGACCTCTCTAAAATTGAGAGCAACAAACTCGAAATTGAAGAGATTGTCTTTAATCCTATGGATGAGTTTGAAAGTGCCGTCGAGGTTTACGGGGTTCGTGCTTCCGAAAAACATATTGACCTTGCATGTTATGTTGATCCAAGCCTTGAGCGTCCGCTCAAAGGTGATCCAACAAAAATCAAAGAGGTTATCATCAACCTACTTTCTAATGCTGTCAAATTTACAAACAGCGGCGGATCAATTAGCGTCGATATCCGCAG
>NZ_JAQTYM010000045.1:0-11595 GCF_028688295.1 Sulfuricurvum sp. | reverse complement strand
TGAACAGTTCAAAAATTCGTTCAACGTTGGATGCGTATGATGCTGAGGCATTCAGTAATCGTAAACAAAAAGCGACACGTCGTAAAAAATTTGATGAGAAAAATTCACGTTTTGCCGCATCTGCATTGGTCGCTGAAGACAACGTCATTAATCAAAAATTGATTCGACGTACCCTTGAAGATCTTGGATTAGAGATCACTTTGGCCAATAATGGTCTTGAAGCATTTGAAAAACGTAAAAACGGTAATTTTGATATTATTTTTATGGACATTCAAATGCCGGTACTTGATGGTATCGAAGCAACTCAAGAGATATTGGATTTTGAAGAAGATTATTCCCAAAACCATATTCCAATCATTGCCCTAACAGCAAATGCGCTCAAAGGTGACCGTGAGCGCTTTATGGCTGCAGGAATGGATGAATACACAACGAAGCCGTTGGTACGCTCTGAAATCATCTCTTTGCTTAACAACTTCCTCTCTCACAAAATCATTGAGATCAAGGCAGTTCCAAAAACCGTTCACGATATTTCTACAGACCCTGAGTCTACACCAGTAGTAAGTAATGAACTACCGATAGAAGAAAACGTTGATTTTATTGACGAAACCAGTGAAATTGAAACTCCAAGTGAAATCGTACTTAGCAGTGAAGCGGCTGAGGTTTTTGTTGAAGTTGCAGCCGAAGAGGTAACTGAAAAAGTCGTTGAAGAGATTCATCATGATGAAGTCCCAGAAATAACTGATCTTGCGCAGCCTGCTGAAATTGCGCCAGAACTCCCGGAAGTTCACCGATCACATTATGATGCCGATATTTTGATTGCAAAACAAAATACTTTAGAAATGAAACTCTTCTCTCGTATTCTCAGTGACTTGGGATATACCTATAAAAGCGTTAACGATACAGAAGCGCTGCACCAAGAACTCAAAGAGGGACGTTATAAACTTGCTCTTTTCGATAAATCTTTACACGGTTTAAATCTCAAGGATCTGTATGATATAATCCGAACAAACGATAATGAGACCTCCTTAGTAATGCTCGTTGATCCAAATGTTAAAGAAGATGAAGATGATTCTCTGTATGTCCATGAGATCATCAAAAATATTGTAAACAAAGACCTATTGCGTCTTGTTTTCGAAAAATTTATTTAAAGATCGGGGAAACTCCAAATGGGTGAGAAAAAGCTAAAAGTACTTGCTGTTGATGACGATATGATCAACCTCAAGTTGCTCAAAACCATGTTAATGAAGACCCCAAATGTCTCTCAAGTAATCGAAGCAAAAAATGGGGCAGACGCTATCGGTGTTCTTAAATCCCAAGATGATATCGACATCATTCTCCTTGACATCATTATGCCGGTTATGGGTGGTATAGAGATGCTAAAAGTAATCCGTGCCGACGAATCACTTCGTCAGCTCCCCGTAATCGTCCTCACTACCGATGAGACTAAAAAAGGGGAAGCACTAGAGTGTGGAGCCAATGGGTTTTTAATGAAACCTGTCCGTGAAAAAGACGTACTTGCCAAAATCGCCCAGCTAGCACTTTAATTCTTCCGTAACTTAGATTCCGAATCGAATTCGGAATGCACTTTATTCGACTCATTTGTCATCCTGAACTCGATTCAGGATCTAACTTTTGAGTTATTCATATTTTATCTTCTTACAGTTTTTGCCATGTCCGCTTATGTACACGTATAGCTTCTGTCGAGAGATTAGCACCTGTATTTGTTGATACAATCGTATCAATCAACATCATTGACTGGTTACCAGTGCCTACTGCTAATGTATTACATTGATTATTAACTGGTTCTGCACCTTCAAAAGAATATTGTATCGTGACATTAATATCATAAGTAGCTACACCTGAACTGTCTTGCACACTTATATTCAAATTATTCAAACAATTCGTACCTGTTGTATCAAATCCTTGAGCCCTCATGACTGCGAATTCCGTGGCACTCGTCGCTAATAATTCAGCCTGAGAATGCAAATATTTCACACCTACTGCATTTGATCCAGCTGTGACATTAGAGAGTAAAAGAACACCACCTAGAGCAACCAGTACGACCACAAATATAGCCAAGATCATTGCAAAACCACGACGTTTAATAGTGGACATGTACTTTCCTTTCACGACAGATAGCATCTTGGGCTAAATCGTTAGTAGTTAGATTGCCATCTAAACCTCGCATACACACTTTTAATCGCCAAACACTCCCTCGTTCACTATAAGAGTTTGTATTGTTAAAATCAGCATAAAAACTGGCTACATTATCTCCCAGTCTATTTTGGTTTCCTGTAGTATAATTCTCACCTTTCCAAGGTCTAAAATTCGAAAACATTACAAATTCCCCAGTATCCAACACACGAAATGCATAACCGGTTCGGAGTAAATACTTTCTACGCGCTTCAATATTGGTTGTAGTCCCAGCATTATTCAATAATGGAAGAGTATTTCCAGTTAATGAGCCATTGATTGTATAGTAAGCATTTCCATTTGATGAATAAAAATCATCGCACGTATCGGCAATACTTTGATGATTATAGATAGCTGAGTTTTCTAAGTTTGAAGCTGGGTAAAGTGCTTGTATAGTTGTATCCGCTAAACTCAGGTTAGCATCATCAAAAGTAATTGTATTTCCATCGAATGGTGGTGTATTTTTTGCTATTTCACTCCAACCTGGCTGCGGTATCGTACGTAAACTGTCTGTATCAACACCTACAAATACAACCGTATAATCATGTGCAATATTTTCTGCTTCTTCCTCAGGATCACCTTCACAATTGCCTACAAGTGCATTATCTGCAGCATCTTCGTCCATATTAACGATAGAAAGATCAACAGCATTTTCGAAATATTTTGACAAAAGGTCTAGGATGTGATCTGCTTCCGCCACTCTTTGAGTATAGACCTGTGTCCGATATATCCCCTCATAATATTGACGAACCGCTTCAAGAGCGAACCCTCCGACAATTCCCATAATCACAATAACAAAGAGCAACTCAATCAACGTGAACCCATCTCTGATTCTCTTCATCAATTGCCCCCAATATTTGATTTATAAAAGGTAAGAGTGCTATCGATTCCCAATGTATTATTCCAAAATCGTACTACTACCCGTTTTAGATGAGTACGTTCACTCTCTGTATCTCCCATAGATCCACTATTATTGGCATCTATTGTCCCTGAAGAGCCAAGTCTCCATGTTGCTGTTGCAGTGTTACCTGCCATACCCGTTAAACCTGATGGAACATAACGTACATTATACGTAGCATTGATACTAAGAGTTTCTCCAGTAGATGTAATAATACTTAAAGTCTCAGTCCCTCCGTTGAGTTTTTCAATCCCTTTGGAAACATTCCCATCTGCTTGATTAGCTCCATTCCCCAAACTAGCCGGAATCTCAGTGGGGACTTGAGTCAAATTGCACTCAATATTAGAATCAGGATTGAGTCGGAATCCAAGCCCTACTGCACTGGGTCTCGAACAATTTAAATCACTTTCAGATGAAAGTGAAGAGATATATGTTGCCGTAGATTGATTTAAATCAATAACATATTCTCCTCCCCAACGTGCTTGAAATTTGTCGATCATTTGTGCACTCAAACGTGCCATGATATCATCGTCTAAAATAATTCGTTTACTCGCTTCTCCCGAAATGCTCATCATCGTTGGGATTGTTATCACACTAATAGCAATAATAACAATTGCAAAAATAACTTCGATCATCGCCATCGCATGACGCATACTATCCCTTTTCATCAGCGCGTTGCAGGAGCGTATTCACTAGTTGTGCTCCAACCTGTTGAAGTAGTACTTTTATTCGCTTTATGATCTTCAGATTCGGTTTTTGCACTTCCCGTATTACCGATAATACGTCCAAAAGAAATATTAAAACATGGGTGAGTCAAACAATCTAGGTTACTCACACTGTTAGGATCAGCATAAGGGAGGGCATTAATTCCGCCACTCCACAACCACCCTTCAGTATCGATATGAGCTTTATACCCTTGGCGAACCGTAATCGCATTAAAATGATACGTACTATTACCCCCTACCAATGTGCCATTAACGTCATAACTTGCTGGGTACGTAGGATCAATAACTGTTATTCTTGCATCTCCATAATTTGCTATTGAATGTTGCGTATTGATATACCAGTCCGTATCAAACGAATCAGCAGAAAAAACTGTACCGAGTAAAGTCGGAGTATTATAAACCTCATATTGCGCAAGGGCGTCAAATGCACTACCAACTGTTGCCCGAACATTGCGCGCAATTACACGTCCATAGACATGCGTCACATTAAAATCCATCAAATCACTTCCAAATGCCGTATTAGGTGTCGTATTAAATGCTGCACTCATATTACAATCACTCGCTACTAGACAGGATACATTTAAATCACCGTAATAGACGACTTGAGGTTCTTGTACCGTTGTTGCATTACGATCAAAATTGAGTCGAATTGTCGGTACCGTCGTACCGTTGTCATCTTTTATAAAATAGGTATCCTCGATCGTTTGTATTGCATTATTCTGTGCACTAAATTTTAATGAATCAAATACCTGCGTCCCGTTTGTTTCAGCAACACTCATTCGACCGATAAATGGTAGAGAAATATTGGCGTCATGACTAATAGAGAGGTTAAGATCAGTAGCATAACATTCTTTGACAAAGTTACTTAACGTCTCACCACCATATCCTGCCGCTTTGATCGGTCCATAAGAGTGTACCGCCATAGGCATGTCATTATCTACACCCAAATTCGAGTTGTAAACATACCCGCTATCCCCAGATCCAAGTGACAATGGTATTTTTCCTACACCGTAAGCAATATTGCTCAAATCAAATTGAGCCGGTTTCAGCCGTAAAAGATGATCTTTATAAGTGTACCCACCGCCTGTATGTTCACTACTTGTAATACAACCTACTTTTCCATCGCTGTCTGTAGTTGTGGAAGTACTAGTACTATCACAATCTAACCCAGCTTGAAATCCTGTAGTATGATGAGACATGGGAGATACTCCTGTTATAGCATCTATCTCTGTGTCCCAATCCACTGCCGTCCATCCAGGATCAATAATATTAAGTCGATATTCTCCAACTTGTGTTTGGTTTTGCTCACTGTTGAGCATTTGCCCATTACCTACATAAAAACTGAGATTTTTCCCTACTGTATCATTACATCCGGTTGTAATATGGCCCACTTCAGGTTCCCAAATCATGGTAGCATTATAATCAGTGTTGGCGCCATTAAAATATCGTGTATACCCTGGAACTTTTGCCAAATCGTTATCATTTCCCGTAGCGTTCATATCATAACGGTAATTATATCCGGCTGCAATATTTATACGATCCGTTGCCGAAGCGAACATAGGCGCATACTGGAATAACGTCGAAAGATCTATTTTTGTAGCATCTTTTACCGGATCTGTTTGTATTAATGTCTGATTAACATCATAGATACGTAAATCATAAGATTCAGGACGAACGGCAAAGTTATCACGCGAACAGAGAGGCTTTGCGTAATTACGTCTTATACATTCGAAGCAATCCGTACTTAATGGATTACTACAATTCGGCGCGGGCTCTCCAGAAGCACATAGTGTGTGGGTATCACTTTTATACAAACCGGATATGCTTTGCAAATTTAATTTATAATCAGGATCTGATACACCTGCTGTCCAGTTTTGAATCAACAAATCATTTTTATCATTAAAATACCAAATACGAAAAGAAGCATTTTTAACTGCAAAATTATAATAGGGAATAAGTTGTGTTGGCACTGGATCGGTCATATCACCACTCGCACCAGCCGTAATCGTCAACGGAACATAAACAGCCTGTGAAACATTCGAATCGGGGTTTGCACACGATGCATTTGTATCATGGAATGCATCATTATCGATCATCTCAACTAATACGGTTGTATTGATATCAGCCGTAGGTCTAATAGTATAAGTACCGTCTGTATATTTTCCATACGCAGCCACATCGACTGCAAATGGTTTTCGTGAAACTTGTGTATACAAGTTATTAGTTGGAAGTGTTTCTCCATTGCTTGCATAAGTGCCAGCATTACGATCAATTACATTGAACGTTCCCCATGCAGGAGTATAACCGACTGATGGTGGGCACATATCCATCTCTATACCTAGCTTATAATTATATTCAATGTCTGCATCTACCCCATCCGGGCGTATCGTATAATCGACCGATAATCCCAACGATTCATTCAAATCTTTGAGTCCGCTAAAGTTTGGTTTTAATGCAAATTTAGCGTATGTAAAATTTTCACTCCCAAAATTACCTGCTCCATTAATGGAATATCCTGTAGCATCTTTACCTAAACCAATGCGGACATTAGAACCGTTTACACATCCAATTGGAGTCGTAGCAGTATCATCATATCCACACCCGGTTCCGCTATCATCTCGTGGGATTAAAACAGAACCATTTACATTTGATGAAGCAATCGAATTATTCACGTAACTAAACAATGTGCTATTGACATCGGAAGTATGAAATGAGACATTAGAGGCATCGATATCCGCTTCGATATTTCGGATATAGACCGATACTTCTATCTCGGAATCATTAACTGTTCCTGCTAGTAATGGAAGTTGTGAACCATTATTATCTGCTTTCAAATAATGGCCATCTTGTTTATAGGAGTAATCGTAGCAAAGTTTTGGAGCATAAAGCTCTGTTGCGAAGGTGATCATACTAGGAGTAATATAATCTTGATTAGAAGACCATTGGATATACATCTCATGCATATCCGGATTAGCATCTCGATAGGTTGTCATAAGATTCGAAACATCATAATTATCGATGTCAACCCCGTCATTATTGATTTGCAAATTATTACTATGACCGGTTACGTTATCACGCAAAATACCATCAAATTTGGCATCGAAAATATTTTGATTCGTTGTAGCACCTGGCATGTATTGATACGTTATCCCATCATTACTGATCTTTACCCAGTCAAACACATCCGTCTGGCCTGGTCGATATCCATATAAATACTCACCTTCTCCCGAAAATAGGGAAAGGGTTGCGTTCACCAAATCGGTTGTTGGAAGCTTGAAATCAGTAATTTTGAATGCATCGCTTGGCTGATCAACGATATCAAATCCACTATACACTGAAATATTACGTGTTTTCCCAAGATTGTTTTCTGCGTAAATCACCACGAGTGACCATCCGCCAAAAATCCCAGGATTATCTTCACGCCCTTCATTGGTGGTTAGGTTAGCTACTGTAAAGGTATGCTTTCCACTGGCGGTGATACTCGATTGCACGATTGATGTAACATCGGAATAAGCGGCATAAGTGACCCCACCACCGCTGCTGTATTCATAAAATGTATTAGCTGTTGTTGAGTTGTAACTCCCATTATTAATCTTAAGTTTGATCGAATTGGCACCTGCTGCAACTAAATCAATAGTGCCATACGATACCCCCTCTCCTGTTTCGATTAAATCATAAGAACTCCCATTTTCTTTACCGTAACGCAATGGATGATCGGTATCATTACTGATTCGCCCTTGCCAAAACAACCCGGCCCAAAGTATCCCTCTATCAGGGGTATTATCAAATGTAGCAGGGACATTCACGTACGAGGAGGTTGAGTTCCATGTTGAACTATCACCATCGATATCGATATATTTACTCACACGAATATTACTGGTCAGGAGCTCCGCCCCCGTGTCAAGACAATTTCCGCCGTATCCTTCATAAGAAGTTCCGGTTTGTTTGTCGGTCAAACACATCATCGTATTACCGGCAATACCATAATTACCACGAACATTATGGGTGCTTTGAGGATTGATTTTATCAAATGAGTGTAATCCACCAAACGTAGTCGCTATTTCGATTGTAAAATTCACAACATTCGAGTCACCATCCTCATCCGTTGCGTAAACACTAAAACTCGTCGGGCTTGCTAAACTCGATGCCGTACCGCTGATATTTCCGGTTGTTGAATTAAACGTTAATCCTGTAGGTAAGGTTCCCGTCAGTGTATAAGATAAGATTGGATCACCATTTGTCAACGTGACGTATGTGGATAGGTCAACATCTACTGGAAGCGCGATGCCATAAACTTGATTAGGAATAGTTCCCATAATCGGAGGTCCATCACCCATCCCACTGATCGAAAAGTTATAAGGATTTTCATTCGCATCATTGTTGCTAAATGAAAGAGTAGCAGTTCTCGTCCCTAAAGCGCTTGGGTCAAAATGGACGGTAAAGGTTGTCGTCCCTCCTGCTGCGACAGATGTAGCAGGTTGTGCCGTCACACTAAAATCACTGCTATGGGTTCCGCTAATCGTGACAGTCCCAACGCTAAGAGCTTCTGAGCCGGTATTTTCAATCGTATAGGTTTTATCCACACTTCCACTGCTCACCATAGCAGTACCGATACTCGCATCAGTTCCACCATCTGCAACACCAACAACATTGATTTCAGAAAGTGAATTACGGGTAAACGTAAAATTCATTGAGTAATCTCTACCACCACCATTATCGTTGTAATAAGCAACAATATACCGTGTTCCTGCAGTCACATTTGTGGTTAAACTCTTATTATTGCTATCTTGTACATCACTTGTGACATTGGTTAGACTATTACAGTTTGCACCTGAATATATGTACAAATCATTATCGTTATCTGTCATACTGGAATCAACATCAAAACGTCCATCAGCCGCTGGTATAAAATAATAATAATACATACTATTGGCACTAATAGTACCACTATCAGAATCGGTTACACTGCTTGATGCACCGTGCAAATTGCTAATGACTTGACCTGGACATGTTAATATCGGATCAAGACCTGTCCCTTGAATAGAAAAATTGTAAGGGTTTTCATCAGAATCATTATTGACAAAAGAGAGTGTTCCATTTCGAGTACCTATAGCTGTAGGTGAAAAACGTATAGTAAAGGTTGTGGATCCACCTGCTGCCACCGTAGCCGCAGGTGCAGTTTGTAATGCGAAATCTCCAGTTAAAGTAAATGCCCCTATAGTTAAATTCATTGTACCTGTATTTTGGATCGTAAAGGTTCGATCTAAGTCCTGTCCCACAGCAATAGAGCCAAGAATTGTATAATCTGATGTACTTGGGGTAGTATCTCCATCAGTTATTGAATTTCCATTACCTTGGACATTGATTTCTGGAGAAGGAAAAGAAAATGTACCACTGAGATCATATTGTGTATTGTCTGAAGAACTTGTCCCAGCAATATGAAGTACATAGTTACCTGCGGAAAGGGCTTGACTAAACGATATAGTACTAACATCATTTCTAGTTGTTGTGCTTCCATTCCATATTGATGTATTACAATTTGAATCGCTGTAAATATTAACTACTAAATTGTCCCAATTACCATTGTCATCATCCTTTACATTAATGCCAAGAATTCCATCTGTACCAATTGTTATGGGATAATAGTCCTGGTCATCACTTTGAACATTTAAATTATTCTGGCTATATGTTGAAGTAGAAGTATTCCAACTACCTGTGTTTGTACCTGAGCATACTCCCCACCCCGAAACAGTAAATACCATCACCATTCCAAAAACCGCTATCCATCGTAAAAAAAGTTTATTTAAATTCATCTCATCCTCCTTGGGATTTTTAAGGCACACATAATCAGGGCTCAGTAGCAAACATCACTTGAGCTGATTTACCTAATCTATTACTATCGACCATTGCCCCTCTTTTCTAAAACATTTATAGAGGAGACGCCATACTTTGATTGTAGTGCTATGTAGATTAATTCATCATTAAAATGTGTTAATAATTATTGCAAGTGCTCAATTTCATACCAATAGAAATACTTGACGTTTGTTTTTTGTGTGTTATAATCAAATTTCTTTCCCAATTTATTACAAGGTGGATACTATGAATATTTCTCTCGTCGGACGCCACATCGAGCTCAGCGATGCTATAAAAGATCATCTGATGCACTCTATCGATACACTATCCAAATACCATCTCGACCTAATCAGCGTCAATGCTGTTGCTAGCTCAAATGAGCGTAAAAAAGGGGTAACGATCGAATTTACGATCAATGTTGCCGGAAAAAATACTATTGTTATTACTCAACGTGACGATGATCTCTATGCCGCTATCGATATCGCTATCGATCGTGCCCAAAAAGCGCTTCGCCGTCTTCATGATCGTATTTCTGATCATAAAAATGAAGGGTTAAATGAAGCTAAATTAGCGGCTGCAAGCACTGTGAATTTACATGAAGCAGAAGAGGCAATGGAAGATGAGATCGTCCCTGCCGAACCGGTACTCTTTAAACCTCAAGAGGTTGCTGAAGTTTTAGAGAGACTCAAAGAGAGTAGCAAAATTTTTGATGTTTTTTATGATAATGATGGGAAAATGCGAGTCCTGTATAAACGTACCGATGGACGGTTTGGGCTATATTAAAATATAGCCGTTCGCCCTGAGCCCACGTGCCCTTTGGGTATGTCGAAGGGTATTCATGGTTCGACAAGCTCACCACGAACGGAGTGGTTATTTATCTAACCACTTCTTCACTTCTCTTACAATCTCTTCATCTTCACCGATATCCGCCCACCGAAACTTTTTACCGCTTTGGATACTCCCTTCTAACAAATCACCGCTTGAGCGGAACTTCAGATCGAGTGCCGCTATCTCAAAACCACTTGTACAGGTGCTAAACGATTCCAGACGCTCATTTTTACCGCTTTTATTGGTATAGAGATAACAATATCCCTGCAACCCCGTACGGCTCACCCGACCGCGTAACTGATGAAGAGTTGAGAGGCCCAACCGCTCCGCACCGACAATCACAACGGTAGAGAGTCTCGGGAGGGAGATCCCCACTTCGACAACGGTAGTGGCGAGGAGAATATTCCCCTTTTCTCGAAATGTCATCAAAACCGCCTCTTTCTCTTTGTCTTTTCCGTGGGTAACGTAGACATTCTCGAAGTTTTTTTCCCAATACCCCCGCGCTTCCTCGATGCTTTGGTAATCGATACTCTCGCTTTGCTCCACCAGCGGATAGACAATAAGAACTTGATGGTTTTGTGAAATCTCAAAGCGGATACGATCTAAAAGGCGCGGAAAATCACTTTTACCGATGATGCGAGTTGTGATTTTTTTGGTAAAGGGGGTTTGAACGATCAAACTCACATCGATGTGTGCAGAATCGATCATCGCCTGTGTTCGCGGTATCGGAGTGGCGGAAAATTGGAGATAATGCGGTGAGGTATCGTTCTCCGTAAGTTTCGTCAAGGAATGGCGTTGAGCAGTACCGAAACGGTGCTGTTCATCTACCATTACTAAACCCGCTTCAGGAAGGCTCCGATGAAGGAGTGCGTGGGTTCCAATGATAAAATCGTACTCCTCTAATGACCCTTTTTTGGTCGCATTGGTGACCAATGCTATTCGTAAATTTGGGAGAAATTTTTGCGCCTCTTCATATAGCTGAGCCGCAAGTATCGTTGTCGGTGCCATCAAGATAGAGCGATGCGGCTGCATCAAAACGACCGAAGCTAAAATAACCATCGTCTTCCCCGATCCGACATCCCCCACTATCATCCGTCG
>NZ_JAQTYM010000110.1 GCF_028688295.1 Sulfuricurvum sp. | reverse complement strand
GGGGTCGTTTCAGGAAACGGAATATATAGCACGTTAAGAGAATTTTACCACTCATAAATCATTTTCTACAGAATTCGGAAAAAATAGCACGCTAAGAAGATTTACAATAACTCTATCGACGCATTTTGCAATAATATTGCTGCTTAGGATCCTCTCTGTTGCCAATCCAGAACTCCATCCCTTTTATGTAAAGCACTATATTGTTAAAGGCTATCATCCCATCTATTTCCGCTACCATTTTATTTTTCAAATCTACAATGCTTCCGCTTGGGAGATCTATTTTAAACACGGTTTGTTTGAATATCAGCGAATCATCCTGTTCTTTTGTGATGTGTAGACATTCAATAAAACTTTCATTCCCTTGATTTTCCTTCATCCAATTCAAATAACGATCAAATAGTACGGCATTCATATGCAAAAGTACTTGTTCGTCAATATCCCATACTTTTACGACGCTGATTTTGATATTGATTAGATCATCACCGTACTCGTATATATTAATATCTGCACATGAATCGTTCATATGTGTATTATCTGTCATAATAATTATTCAATTGTTATTTTTAATTGTCTGCCAAGAGCAGATACAGCTTTCTCAAGCGTTATCAAGGTCACAGATGTGTTATCTAAATCCAGTAGCCGATTGATTACCATACGGCTGGTTCCCATCCGTTTTGCCAACTCGGTTCGGGTCATGTTTTGTTCTTTAATTGCCATCTCTAGTTGTTCGGCAATGACCTGCTTGCAGGGGCTAGAAGAATCATGCATCTTTCTTGCCTCGTAAAAATCCGATCGATTCGACTTCTTTAGCGGTTCCGATATCGGATACCACTTCTTGTAGCTCATCGAATGACTCTTCGATCATAATGATCGCATCCGCAACGGCCGAGAGGCGTTCTTTACTCCATTGTTTGTGATCTTGTAAATCTTGTCTGAGTGCATGAATTTCTTTGGCTAAATCAGTATGCTCAAGAGCATAACGACGCAGACGTGTAAAGGTACGCATGATCGAGATGGTTACTTCCGCCGCACGTTGGCTTTTGAGAACAGTTGCAAGCATATAGACACCTTGCTCACTGAAGGCTTTAGGGGCTTGTCGTCGCCCTCCCCAACTTGAGGTCACATTTTGTGATCTCAAGATTGCAAATTCTTCTTCACTTAATTGGAAGAAAAAATCATCTGGAAATCGATCACTGTTTCTTGAGACAGCCTGATTAATCTGACGGGTTTCAACCCCATAGAGTTCAGCTAGATCTGAATCGAGCATTACTTCGCTATTGCGGATGGCGTGTATTTTATCTTTGATGGGTGCAGAGGGTAAAACTTCCAAAAAATCTCCAAATAGTATAATAATGCTATTGTATCTTTTTAGATACGATATGTAAATCTATTTTTTACATTTTTATAGAAGGAATTGATATGCCGCGTCGATCGATCTTATCCGCTTCCGAAAAAGAGAGCCTAATCGCCATTCTTGCATCTGAAGAAGAATTGATCCGGCATTACACCCTGAGCGAAACTGATCTATCCATTATTCGTCAGCATAGAGGTGCGGCCAATCGGCTTGGCTTCGCTGTACAGCTTTGTTATCTTCGCTATCCCGGAATTCTATTAGGTCCTAAGGAGGCTCCAAACAATGCGGTTGTAGAGATCGTGTCCCAACAGCTGAAAGTATCTGCTGGTCTATGGGATCAATTTGGAATAAGGGAGCAGACAAGGCGTGAATACCTGCTGGAGCTGCAAAATATTTTTGGATATGAGCTCTTCACAATGAGCCATTATCAATCGGAAGTTCAAGCACTAGGCACTATTGCGCTTCAAACTGACAAAGGGATTGTGCTAGCAACAGAGTTAGTAGAACATTTACGCCGTAAGTTAATAATCCTACCCTCAATCAACGTGATCGAAAGAATGTGTGCGGAAGCACTTACTGTTGCAACCAGACACATTTATTCCACACTCTGCGATCCGTTGAGTAAACAGCAGTATCAACAATTAGACGCATTACTTTTACGAAAGCCCGAAGGAAAAATGACATGGCTTGGCTGGCTACGTCTTTCCCCTGCAAAACAAAACTCCAAATATATGCTTGAACATATTGAACGTCTAAAAATGCTTCAAGAGATCAAATTAGTTGCAGGGATAGAGCGAACCCTTCATCAAAACCGTTTATTGAAAATGGCACGAGAAGGTTCTCAGATGACTCCGGCAGACCTTTCACGGCTTGAAACCAGCCGAAAATACGCTACTTTAGTGACTATTGTCATCGAGTTAACAGCAACTATAACTGATGAAATCATCGATCTTCATGACAAAATAATCGGTATTCTCTTTAACAATGCCAAAAATAAACATCAAAATCAGTTTCAATCTTCCGGTAAAGCGATCAACGATAAAGTTCGTCTCTACTCAAAAATCGGGCAGGCACTCCTTGACGCGAAGCAAAGCGGAAAGGATCCTTATGCAGCAATTGAAAAAATAATCTCGTGGGATGAGTTTGCAAGCAGCATCGATGAAGCCAACAAACTGGCGATGAATGAAGATTTTGATTTTTTGCCTCGTATCGGTGAAAATTATCCGACTCTGCGACGCTATGTTCCCCAATTTTTAAATATTCTTCAACTGCGTGCTGCACCCGCTGCCGTTGATCTTCTTAGCGGCATTGATATCATTCGAAAACTCTATGCCGACAATAGCCGCAAACTCCCTGCCGAAGTCCCCACTACATTTATCAAGCGTCGATGGGGGAAGCTCGTTTTTACAAAAGAAGGTGTTCATCGTATTTACTATGAAATATGTGTTCTGTCTGAACTCAAAAATGCTTTACGTTCAGGAGACATTTGGGTACAGGGATCTCGGCAATATAAAGATTTCGATGAGTATTTGATCCCCTCTGAAACGTTTGAACGTTCCATGAAGGAAGGAACTCTTGCTTTAAAATACGATACCAACTGTGAAATCTATCTTGAAGATCGACTCTCAACGCTTAATGCACGACTTTTAACTGTGAATGAGATGGCAAAAAACAACACACTGCCTGATGCAATCATCGGTCAATCGGGGTTGAAAATAACACCACTGGAAACTATTGTACCTGAGAATGCACAGACATTGATTAATCGTACATCGGCGATGCTGCCGCATATCAAAATAACCGAACTACTGCTGGAGGTAGAAGAGTGGACAGGATTCTCAAACCATTTTACCCATCTCAAAACTACCGAAAAAGTCAAAGACAAGCTGATGCTATTGAGTGCCATCTTAGCAGATGCCATAAACCTTGGTTTGGTAAAAATGGCTGAATCATCACAGGGCAATACCTATGCAAAACTCTCATGGCTGCAAGCTTGGCATATTCGTGATGAAACCTATTCCAGAGCTTTGGCGGAACTGGTTAACTCACAGTTGAAACAGCCTTTTGCTGCTCATTGGGGCGATGGAACAACCTCTTCATCAGACGGACAACGATTTCGCGCCGGAAGCAAAGCACAAAGCACTGGACATATCAACCCAAAATATGGGAGCGAACCGGGGCGTCTTTTCTATACCCACATATCCGATCAATATTCACCTTTCAGTTCTAAACTCGTAAATGTCGGCATACGAGATTCAACCTACGTGCTTGACGGACTGTTATATCACGAATCTGATCTTCAAATCGAAGAGCACTACACTGATACTGCGGGATTTACCGACCATGTATTTGCCATGATGCATCTACTTGGATTTCGATTTGCACCAAGAATTAGAGATTTGGCGGATACTAAAATTTATATCCCGTATGCTTCCATTGACTATGATTCTCTTAAGCTACTGATTGGCGGAACCATCGGAATTAAAAATATTCAAACACATTGGAATGAAATTCTCCGATTAAGTGCATCCATCAAACAAGGAACGGTTACAGCTTCACTGATGCTTCGCAAGTTAGCGAGCTATCCGAGACAAAACGGGTTAGCACTAGCCTTGAGAGAATTAGGACGAATCGAGCGATCTCTCTTTATTCTCGATTGGCTCCAAAGTGTTGAACTGCGCCGCCGAGTAAATGCCGGATTAAATAAGGGTGAAGCCCGAAATGCATTAGCTCGTGCCGTCTTTTTTAATCGTTTAGGTGAAATCCGTGATCGAGATTATGAGCAGCAACGGTTTCGTGCCAGCGGTTTGACATTAGTGACTGCCGCGATTGTTCTATGGAATACGGTTTATTTGGAAAGGGCAATTGCTTCTATGCGTACAAGAGATGACATCGTCGTAGATGATGAATTGTTAAAATATTTGTCGCCACTAGGCTGGGAACATATCAATTTAACAGGCGATTACGTCTGGAAAAAGAGTTCGAAGATCAAAGATGGCAAATTTAGGCCTTTAAGGGCGGTAAAATTCTCTTAACGTGCTATATATTCCGTTTCCTGAAGCGACCCC
>NZ_JAQTYM010000044.1 GCF_028688295.1 Sulfuricurvum sp. | reverse complement strand
CAGCAGATATTTAGAGACGATGAGAAAGTTTTTGAGATGAAAATCGATTTGGTGTATTTGGATTTTGAGGGGAATATGGCGAAAATACCTCCCGAAGAGAAGGCATTTTTATCGGCTTTATAGGAGTTTTTTCCGTTTCGGAGCTGCTTTGTCGATCGCTTCCATAATTTCGCGGTTTTCGCGCATTATGGCGATATCCAGAGGGGTCATCCCCTCTTTACTCATTGCCGTTGTCGATGCCCCTTTTTCGATCAGATACAAAGCGATAGGGGTATGACCTTTCCATGCTGCGAGATGCAGAGCACTCGCTCCTCCCGTGTCTTGGGCGTTGATATCGGCACCTTTCTCGATGAGATATTTTACCGCATCCGCATTACCTACCCATACAGCATACATCAAGATGCTTTTATTGTTATCTTCGCGAGCGGTATTCGCATCACCCAGAGTTTGGATTCGTACTTGCAACGTTTTTGTATCCTTACGGTCGAGGAGTCCTATTAACTCAAAAATATCAGCCCCTTGAAGTGTCAGCGCACCAAAAAGGGATAGGCTAAAAAGTATGCGTTTGATCATTATTTTTTAAACTGCTCGATGAACTCTTCGATATCATCAAAGAGTGCTTGTAAATCCTCTTCGTGTTCTACTTCATCCGCTAAAATCTGAGAGACGAGATCATAGGTAATAATATCTTTTTCACGGGTAATATCGAGGATATTAGAGTAAACACCGATGGCGCATTGCTCACCCTTGATCGCTTGCTCTAACACTTTACGGACATCAGGCTCAGTGGGAGCATCATAGCCGCAGTTGCTGTTGGTCAACCACTCTGCTGGATGGAGTGCCGGAATTCCGCCGAGTTGGATAATACGGTCAGCCACCATGGTAGCATGGCGAAGTTCATCAGCGGCGTGTTGGGTGAGCTCAACAATGGCAGCATCTTTCATCAGCCCTTTGACCACTTTAGCCTCAATAAAATATTGATAATAAGCGAGCCATTCGTCACAGTATGCTTTATTGAGCAATTCATAAACCGTTTGTGCTTCGATTCCTTTGAGGAGTGAAATACCTCTTTTACCCATTGGATGCTCCTGATATGTAGATCTTTAACTCTATCACTGCTTCTCTTAAAGGAAAATTATTATCCGCAGTAGTGTTGAAGATCATCAGGTAAGATTAGGGTAACTTCTTTAGATGAAGAGACGGCTATTATCCCCTCAGATTTGAGTTTTTTGATCATTCGAGAGAGGGTTTCGGGTGTTATAGCGATCATTCGTGCTATCTCTATCCCTTTAAGACGGTTAAAAATAGTATGATCATCTCGAACCAATCGGGCTACTTTTGCCATAGCATTGGGGGCGCTATGACGTTGTAGTGAGAGTTCTAATGCGGCGATTTTTTGGGTTAGCGAAGAGATTAGGGCTAAACTTATAGAAGGATCATTTTGAAGAATCAACAAAAATGGATCACGAGAGATTTTTAATACTGAGGTAGTGGATAAAGCTTCACATGAAGCAGGGTAGGGTATTTGTTTAAGTGTCGCTACTTCGGCGATTAAAGAAGGGGCGTGAAAACGGTGGATCAGCATTGTTTCATGAGAGGTATTTACTTTGTATACGGATACTTCGCCCTCAATCAAAAGATGGAAATAATTACTCTCATCCCCTTCATAGAAAATAATTTCACCGATGTTGTAGTGACGAAGAATACCTATTTTTTCAATTTCTTGACGTTGTTGCGGCGAAAGATGGCTAAAAATGCTAATACGCTCAAGGGAAACACCCTTAGCGTGAAGTGATGGGTTCAAAACCGAACTCTTTCGCACGCATCAATTCTACGGGATAGATAACCTGAGAATTAATCAGGCGCATGGTGTATTCACGGTGAGTATTGGTCAAAGTGGAGACTAGATAATCGATGCCGACACTGGTTGAGTATTGAATCCAATCGGTGGTGATATCATTGTTCATGATGGCATTGGACTCGTAAATGGCAGAGGGAAATTCGATTAATGAGTTAGCGAGAATCATATTTTTGCGGTCATTGTATTGGGTGAGTGTGAGGAGGGCGGGATCAAGGTTGATCTGCGTTGAAAGAATATTTTTCTCCTTCACCCCGGTAAAGGTCATATGGGCACTTAAAAGTGCACTTTTGACGACAGGGATATGGAGGATAATACTTGCTTTATTAAACTTTGATGGCTTCGAGAGATGGGTGATGATATTATCCCCCTTCAAATCTACCGGATAGCTGGCAACTCTCTTTTTATCGCTTTTATGTGCTAGAAAAACCTCTTCAGTAGAAGCTTTTAATTGCGTTCCGACAGATGAATTATCATAAAAAATAGCGATTGAATCCCCCATATAGGGTAACAACGCTTCGATCTGGGCAACATAATCGATACCGCCGAAGGTAAAGTTTTCAGGAGCATCTGGGAGATCACGTTTATGAACAGTAGGTATAAAAATTGGGAGATTAGTATCGAGTGTGATCATTTTTTTCGCACCCACGCTTGTGAGAGGGGCAAGTATTGCATCCATCTCATCATGGCGTATTTCCTCTAGCACACGCGAGAGTGATTCGGTAGATTCATCCGCTAAATCGTAGCGTTTGATTTCAAAATGCTCATTTCTACGGCTTAATAGAGTGGCGAGTGCAACATTGTAAAGGGATTGCGAGTATTTCCCGATTACTTTTGGGGATGAGACAATCGCAATGTTGATTGTTGAATCGACCGGTTTAAAGCTTTGTGCACTGCCTGAGGAGTCAGAAGATTTTCGAATTGTAATATTTTGAGCATGGGTAAAAAGAAACAGGATGGATAAAATAAAAAAACTACGGAAAAAGATCATAATAATTGAGCCTTGATAGTTTGTAAATCACGCATCGACTCTTTTTTGAGCGATGGATTTCGAACGAGATAGAGTGGGTGATACATCGGAATGAGTAGCGCATCTCCAAAAGGGATAACTTCACCTCGTACGCGTTCAAAATCTCCACTCTCTCCTGTTAGGACATGGTATGCGTCAGGCCCTAGTGTAACAATTACACGAGGTCGTATGAGTGAGATTTGTTTTGATAAATAGGGGGTGCAGCTATTGCATTCGCTCGGAGATGGATTTTGAAAACCGAATGGTTTGCATTTAACACTATGGGTCAAATAGACATTCTCAATTTTGAGATTGATCACTTTTTCGATCATATCACGGAGCATAACCCCCGATCTTCCGACATAATATTCAGCAGATTCATCTTCTGCGGCAGAGACGTAGGCATCGATAAACATCAATTGCGCACGGGGATTTCCAAATCCTACCATACTTTGACGTCGTGATTTACTAAGATCACACAGATAACATTGGGAAATACTTTGCGCCAAGGTACTTAGTGAATCGGGTAAACTATTCGAAGTAGTTTGTATATTAGGGGTAATCGGATCGACATAGGAATAGCCTAATGCTTTTAGACGATAAAGATTTTCGAGTAATGCTAAATTCTGAAAAGAGTCCACAAACTTCACTTCTTATAAAATTTAAGAGAGTATAAAGAAGATGGGGTTAAAAGGAGATAAATAGATTTAGAGATAGCTATAGACTAATTCCATTTCCAAGTCTTCAAAATCAAAAGGTTTGACTAAGTACCCATTGATTTCAAATAGATTTGCTTGATATTGAAACGGTTTTTCATTATGTGCCGAAGTAACAATGATAGGGATATTCGGGGCTATTTTTCGTATCTCTCCAGCCATTTTAAATCCGTGCATTCTGGGCATGTTAATGTCGGTAATAATAACATCTGGCAGATATTGCTGAAACTTATCAAGCCCTTCTAAACCATCTGAAGCTAAAATGAGTTCTTTGACACGTCTGCTTAAAAATTTAGCCAATGGTGCTTGTATCGCTGGGTCATCTTCAACATATAAAACACGCATATTATTGAGACATTTTGTGTTATCAGCCATATTGGCTTTACTATAGCGATCAAGTGTAAATGAAAACTTCATCAGATCTTCAATTCCTGCTTCAGCTTTGATCATCTCATAAAAGAGTGTAAAATCTTTGTTAGCCGTTATAAACCATTGTTTCAGATTTTCACACGGCTCTATTTTGTCTTCTCTAACCATGAAAAGAACGTCCTCGATATAGCTAAAAAACCGCGTTGGATTTTCCATATTCAGCCATTTTGTTAATGCTTTTAAGGTGTGAATAATACGAAAAATTTCATTAGTACGAGAGATATCAGGACGGGTTCCATTGCACTTGCTGATAAAATCACCAAAGATTTCATACGCAAGTTTGGTCGTATCGAAGATTTCATCCATGCATTGAATTTGAATTGGAATTGAAAGTGATTGACTCATAGATTTTCCTTTATATAGTAATCGTAAATACAGCACCGTCTTCATTGTTGTGAACACGTATGTTTCCATGCATATTGTTTTCAATAATTTGTTTACACATATACAATCCGATTCCGGTACCGTGTATCTCCCCTTTAGTAGTAAAGTACGGATTAAAAATTTTATCTGCAATTTCCACAGGAATCCCACCCCCGTTGTCAGCAAAAATGACAACCGAATGACCATTTGATTCATCAATACGAATCGTAATACGCGGAGATTCGATAGCACGTTCGAGAAGAATGTCGCGTGCATTATTAAATAAGTTGATTAGGACATGATTGTATTCATTTGCATATCCTTGGATCTTTGTATCACCATCTATGTATAAATCAACAGTGATATTATTTTTTTGAAGCATCCCTTGAAGCATTGAAAGAGTGGTTTTTATTTGATCTTTCGCATAAAAGGAAGATATGGTTTTGGAGGGACTGAAAAAATTACGAAAATCATCAATCGTATTGGACATTTGATTAAGTTGAGTACGAATATTTCGAGTATTCTCCTGCATTGAAGCTTCATTGAGTTCGTTATATTTAAAAGCGTCTTGCGTCTCTTGTACGATATTTGAAATGGCAGTAAGAGGTTGACGCCATTGGTGAGTAATATTCGAAATCATCTCACCCATTGCTGCCAAACGAGCTTGATGTCCAAGCATTCTCTCTTGTTCTTGGCGTTTAATAACTTCGCTTTCAATTTGTTCTTCAAGCTGGTTTTGATGGAGATTAAGTTTGTCAACAAAATAGTTAGTCTGGAGTCGTGCAATATCACGAATCGTAATAAAGTAATATCCGAGAAATGTTAAAAGAGTGGCAAAACTAGCAAAAATAAAAGTAGCAGTGTAAATAGGATGAATACTTTTGGCAATAATTGAACTTGTATGGATAAAGTGTACTGCTAAGTTTTGTTGTGCGTAGGCTATGATGTAGAGCATTACGAGTAGGATGATAAAAATAAAAAACAATAGGAGAAGGAGCCAGATCGTGTATTTGGTGAGTAGTTTTGACAGCATCGGTTTAAAACCGCTTAAATGGTGTGTCAGATGAGTGTTTTTATAATTAATGTAATATCTTACCATCCCTAGTGTCACAAAAGTAATGAAGACAAATAGGGTAAAATCTATATAAATGGTAGAGAAAAATGAAGCTGGAGATAAGGCAAGTTGATCCATTATTCACCTACACAGATAAAGTTCTTAGTTATAACACGTCTAAACTTAAAGAGTTAAAAAATCAGATGCCTTGTGGCTTGCCGGTAAAATAACCTTGAGCATAGTCTATACCGAGCTCTTTAATGGCAGTGTATATCTCTTCTGAACTGACAAATTCAGCGATGGTTTGTGCGCCGATCTTATGGGCAAAGTTCACAATGGTTTCAACAACAATATGGTGTCTTTTATTATTGATAATCCCTTCAATCAACGATCCGTCGATTTTAATATAATCGACGTTAAGCTTCAGAATATTTTCGAAATTTGAATACCCCGTTCCAAAATCATCAATGGCTATTTTTGACCCAAGTGCTTTAACGGTAGATATAAACAAGACAACATCATCATAATTTTCTATCCCCTCTGATTCTAAAATCTCAAATACAATTCGATTTGCTGTTTTTGTTTTCGTGATGGTGTAAATAATCTCTTTGACAATCTGAGGATCTCGAATATCGCTATCAGAGAGATTAATCGAAAACTCTTCATCGCGATGGGAAAATAAGGTGCAAGCTTGTCGGATTACCTCTAGGGTGATTTGAGGGTAAAGTTTGGTTTTTTTAGCAATGGTTAAAAAATTAGCGGGAAAAATAATACGCCCATCATTATCGATCATTCGTACCAGTGTTTCGTATTTCTCTTTTTTTTGATTGCATACATTTATGATCGGCTGATAGTGACATATAATTTGTTTTTTTGACAAAGCATTTCGAATAAAGGCACTCATCTTTATATTTGATCGATAAGTATCCTCAATATTTTCATGCTCAGCATATAAAGCAATTGAAACTTTATTTTTTTTCGCACGATTTAAAGCAATATCGGCACGTGTTAATAGTTTACTATGACCAATAGCCGCACCGACCGTCATACGTAAATTGATGGTTTCCATTTTAACGAAAAATGTTTTTTCTTCAAAGAGTGACATAAGTGCTGAAATGCGGTTGCGAAGATCATTCCAAGTAAAATCTTCATGCATTAAGATGGCAAATTCATCGCCACTGATTCGATAGGGAAAAAAATTCATTTTACTAAACCATTGTCCCACTTGATTGAGGATATTATCTCCGATTTCAATCCCATAAAAATCGTTAATTTCTTTAAAATCATCGATATTGAAAATAACACAGACCGAAGGGTTTCTTATATCCATATCGGCAACGATTTTTTGGCGGTTTGGTAATCCGGTCAACTGATCATAATAAGCGAGTTTTAATGAGGTTTCCTGACTTTCTCGTAATGCGGTTAGATCGGTAAAGATGGCCAGATAATTTTGAATTTTATGGTTTTCATCCATAATAGCACTGATACTAACCCATGCAGGAAAAACAGCACCAGTCTTTCTTTTATTCCAGATTTCACTGCTCCAATGCTTCTCTTTGGTTAGAGTATTCCACATTTGATTGTAAAAAGATTTATCATGTTTTGCGGATGAAAGAAAATTTGTATTTTTTCCGATCACTTCATCTTCATCATATCCGAAAGTTTTTGTAAAAGATTTATTCACTTTTATAATGTTGTTGTATCTATCGGTAACAATCATACTGTCGGATGCATGATTCATAGCCATAGCTAAGATTTCAAATTCACGCACTTTGTCAGGAATACTGATTCTTTTAAGAGTATTTCGAGCATGATCGCTTGATTTTTTATGCACATACGACCTTTTTTCTTTAAAAAAATATTTTTTTAATCTATCAATTTATAATTGTTCACTTTTTGAATAAATTTATAACTGATAATATTTTTGTAGTTTATCAGTTTAATTATTAGTAAAGAACTTGTTGATGATTAAAATAAATGTTAGAATCTGTAAATGCTTTAAAATAAAAAGGTTATCAGTGAATAACGATCTTCTCTATACAATCGAATCTTTTCCTCCACTTCCTGAATCTATTAATCAATTGAATGAACTTTGTCAAGTAGATGATGTTGACTTAAAAGCAGTCATAAAAGTTATTGAAGCCGATCCCATTCTTTACACCGATATACTCCGATATTCAAATGTCCCCTATCATGGGTTTCGATATCCCATTACCTCTATTTCTCAGGCTATCTCTCTTTTTGGTGTCTCGGCTATACGGGGAATGTCATTGACCGCAGCATTAAAAGCGCATCCTTATAGCGATATTTCTGCATACGGAGTAAGTATTAATGAGTGGTTTGGAACGATGGAGCGTCAGCAGAGGTTTTTAGAAATCTGGCTCCTTAAAAAACATCGCTCAATTCTCCATTCATTGGGGGGATTGACATTTATTTTGGAAATTGGTCGGTTGGTTGCTTCATACGCTTTAATGATGACAAAAAAATCATATTCATTTTATGAGAATGAAGCAAAAAAACTAGATGAAGAGGAGAAAAATATAATTGGTCGTTCCGGTGATGAATTGGCCGCAGAACTATTCGAATTTTGGAATTTTGAAAAACTGTTTTTTAATTGCTTAAATCATTCACTAAACCCTGAAAAAGGGATGGAACCACAAACTTGTGCAGTATTGGAATGTGCGAGAACATTATTTAGACTAAAAGAGACGAGGGAGTTTGAAGAGATTGAACCTATTTTGGAAAAATATAATTTTTTACTAAGTGATGCAAGAATTGCGTATGAAATTATGATTTCTGAGGATGAGTAAAAGAAATAAAAATTAAGCCCTTTTGAAAAGGGCCTATGAAAGATTGTTGTGTAAAATACTTACGAACAGTGTCCGCCACCGCAGCAAGAAGAAGCTTCTTCAACTTCGACTTCTACCGGAGTTGATTCCCACACACCATGTTTAGTGCAGTAACCGTGTGCTACTAGGGTCAATTTTTTTCCCATAGGGACGATGTTGAATGTTACTTCTGCATGGTTTTTCTCATTTCCGAGTGTTCCAGGGACGAAATCAGCGCGAGCGAGCAATGTCTCACCGTTATAAAGTGCGATGTTAGCAATGAAGTGATCGAAATCATCTGGATGAGAATATTCGTTCCCCATTTTTACAGTAACGGCAAATTTTTCACCTTTTTTTGCAGTTGAAGCACAATGGATAAACGGTGAGTGACGATCGATATAATCTTTTTTCGCTTCACGATCTACAGTGCTGATATCGACGTAACGGTTAATTGTTGGCATTTTGTTTCCTTGTTGAAAATATTAATGCGGGTATTGTACACCTCAAAACTTTTAACTAGACCTAAATAAGATATTTTATCTCTGAATTAATTTTTTCCAAAGCAACCATAAGCCAACAGCATTTTTTAACCATCCAATCGGTAAAATCGGGACTTTAAAATGATGAATGGATAAGTGATATGTTAAAACCTCTTTTGATTGAAATCGGTGTCGAAGAACTTCCGGCAGTTCCACTGCTCAAAGAGCTTACAGAAATAGAGAAAAAATGGATCGCCGTTTTGGAAAAAAACGCCCTTGTCGGGGAGTTTGAGTTTTACTACACACCGCGCCGTTTGGTACTGTGGCATCGTGAGTTCAAAACACGCCAAGACGACCGTGTCGAAGAGTTCTTCGGAGCACCAGTTGATATCGCGATCAAAGACGGAGTTCCCACCCCTGCGGCACTAGGCTTTGCCAAAAAATGCGGTGTGGAGTTCGACCAGATCGGCCGCACCGAAAAGGGTGGTAAAGAGGTTCTTTATTTCAGTAAAACCATTGCGGGACGAGAGAGCAATGAGATTTTGGGTGAAATGATCGATACGTGGATCAAAAGCTTGAGCTTTGGTAAATCAATGCGTTGGGGTTCAAGTCATGAGAGCTTTATCCGCCCGATCCGCTGGGTAAATGTGACCCTCGGTGAAACACTCGTCGATATAGAACTCTTCGGTGTACGTTCCGCTTCTGAAACCTACGTTCATCGTATCAGCCATTTCGAAGCGAAAAAAGTAAACTCCATCCATCACTATTTCGATCTTCTCAAAGAGGGTTCCGTCGATCTCTATCCGCAAAGCCGCCGCGAATCGATTTTGGCAAACTTCGCTGCACTCGAACGAGAAAACGGCATCAAAATCGAAATCGACGAAGATTTACTCGATGAAGTTGTCGCCATCACGGAACACCCGACACCGCTTTTGGGAAGTTTTGATGAGAGTTTCCTCGAACTCCCGCCCGAAGTTATCATCACCTCTATGAAAGAACACCAACGCTATTTCCCAGTCTTTAAAGAGGGGAAACTGATCAATGCGTTTGTGGTGGTCTCTAATGCCCTCACTGATGATTTCAGCCACGTAATCGAGGGAAATCAACGGGTTCTCCGTCCACGCCTCTCCGATGCACTTTTCTTTTACCGTAACGACCTCAAAAAAGGTTTGAGTACCGCAGGATTAGAAAAAGTCGTCTTTATGAACGGCTTAGGGACGTTGGCAGAGAAAATCAAACGCGAAAAAGTAGTCGCGTCCACTATTGCAAATCTCATATATGATAATATCAATCCTGACCATTTGGATCGTGCGATGGAGTTGGCAAAAGCCGATTTGATGTCTGAGATGGTATACGAATTTACCGAACTTCAGGGACTTATGGGGTATTACTACGCACTAGCTCTGGGCGAATCCGCCGAAGTAGCCACGGCGATTAAAGAGCAGTATCTCCCAACAGGGGAGGAGAGTGCACTCCCATCTACCATCCTCAGTGCCATCGTCGCGATGTCGATGAAACTCGATACCCTCATCGGTATGTTCAGCATCGGTGAGATTCCGACGGGTTCACGCGATCCGTTCGCCCTTCGCCGCGCAGTAAACGGTATTATCAAAATCGCCGTAGCGCACCAAATCCCGCTTAACTTCTCTACCTTGATCGATCAACTCTCATCGCTCTATCCGCAAGGCAAAGAGTACAAAAAGAACATTGAGACCTTTATCATCGAGCGTCTCGCAGGTGCCTATGTCGGTGTTAACCCATCAATCATCCAATCGGTCGTTGCCAAAGATGCTAATGTCGAGCTCGACGTCCTCGAAATCGACCGTAAAATTCTTGCCGTCTCGTCTATCGCATCCTCCGAGTCGTTTATCGAAGCCTTCTCCACCTTTAAACGGGTCAGCAACATCCTCAAAGACGAAGCGATGGACAAAGGTTTCAGCGTTAACGAATCACTCTTTGAAAACGATGCGGAGCGTCATCTATACTCATCCGCAACCTTTGCAATCTCTGCGAGCTATGAAACCCTTGAAGAGCGTTTGGATGCACTCTTCGCCCTCAAAGCGCCATTGGACAACTTCTTCGACAATGTTATGGTTAATGCCGAAGATTTGAGCGTCCGTGCTAATCGTAAAGCGTTGGTCGGAATGATCTACGCCGAGATTTATTCTATTGCTGATATCAAAAATATCACCTTATGATGTCATCATCATCGGTGCAGGGATAAACGGCTGTTGTAGCGCCTACACACTCGCACAAGCAGGTCTAAACGTCGCACTGATCGATCAGGACGGTATCGCCGCTGGCGGTAGCGGTGCGGCGGGGGCATTTATCTCGCCTAAAATCTCCAAAGCCGGAGAACTCAAAGGGATCATGGGGGAAGCACACGCCGAAGCACTCCATTTTTACACGACCAACTTTCCTCAGTTTACCCTCGTAAAACCGCTCCTTCATATTGCCAATAGTCCGCAAGAGGGTGAAAAAGTCGAATCTTTCAAACATGAAACGCATATAAAACACTCCAATATTCCCCATAAAATACAAATCCTTCTGAGCGATGAAGCGATAAATACCCCTTCGATATATTTTGACATAGGAGCTGTTGTCGATGCTCAGGGTGTATGTCATGCAATGGTAGAGGGGATCGATTTTTATCCGCGAAAGGTCGAAAATTTAATCCACCATGATGGGACGTGGCAAATCGGTGATTTGAATGCCAAACACCTCGTTCTCGCTATCGGCGCCTATCCGAAACTTCTCCCCATCGATTATGTAGGTTTGCGAGGTATTTGGGGTCATCGGATCGATATAGAGACCTCTACCCACATCCCCTGCATCCTCCATCACCATGTCTCGATCTCACTAACATCAAACGCTGGCGTTGTTGCCATCGGAGCGACCCACGATGTCCATTATTCGCCGTTTAGCGGTGAACCGTACGATAGGGAGCAGGGGAGAGCACAACTGCTCGAAAAAGCCTCGAAAACATTAAAATTAAATAATATTAATATTATCAACGACTATACGGGATTACGTTCTGGGTCAAATGATTATCTCCCGATGCTGGGAAGTCTCGTAGATGCAGAGGCAGTACTTCAAAAATACCCTCATCTACGTCATGGTGAAAGAGTTGATCCATCCGAATATACCTATTATCCAAATTTGACGATGATAAACGGCTCAGGAGGATATGGTTTTGTCCTCGCGCCGTATTTAGCAAAGCGGTTAAAAGAGTTTATCGCAGAGGGAAAAGAGATTAACCCTGTATTATCACCGTCGAGATTTTTTCCGCGTTGGGCAAAACGTCAATCGTAAACAACCACTCCATAGTTATCATCGATGCGGTAGAAACGTGAATCAGCAGTGATAATCAGCTCATCTAGACGAGCAAGATGAACATAACTTTTTTTATCTATCTTGATCCCGTTTTCGAGAAAAAATCGCTTTAAATTGACGAATTTTATATCATTTACAAATTTGTATTCAAACTGATTGTGCAAACGCATTTTTTTGTAACTGAAAATATGGTTGTCAATACCGAGCTGTGTTGCGGCATATTGTGTCGGCAAATAACCGGAAAGATCGGTCAAATCTTCTTCGATGTGGGCATAACGAGAGGGGATAGTGCTTTTTTCAAGAAAAACGTAACGATTGAGTTTTATATGGCGAGTGTCATTCCAGTAGTGATAAGCAGGTGATGAGAGATCGAGTTTTGTGTAGATCTCTTTCCATAACCAATGTTTATCGAGAGCGGAATAGATAGCAGACATCACTTACTCGTTATAATCAGGGTCGTTCAATGCGAGACGCTTAGCGTACATAAAACGCTGCTTATAATACCCTTTTTCGATAGAGTCGTATTGAACACGTTTAGCTGTGTATGATGCATGGATAATCTGGCCATCTCCA
The DNA here is from genome assembly GCF_028688295.1 of Sulfuricurvum sp. GTDB lineage: Bacteria > Campylobacterota > Campylobacteria > Campylobacterales > Sulfurimonadaceae > Sulfuricurvum. The sequence goes on along the minus strand of NZ_JAQTYM010000044.1, from coordinate 6,767 downwards.
GCATAAATAGCTACATGTGAAGGGTCTGACTTGTAGGTGCGATAAAAGAGTAAATCTCCCACTTGCAAATCATCCATATTTACATTTTCACCCATTTGAGCCTGTTCAGCAGCGCTGCGCGGGAGGGAAACGCCGAACTGACGATATACCTGCTGGGTAAAACCAGAGCAATCTGTACGCTCACCGCTTCGATTTCCGAATCCATAAGGGGTACCTAGAAAATCTTTGGCACGGCTGAGGAGTTTGTCTTTTGCATTTTTAAAATTTTTGACAATTTCTTGAGTTTTTGATTTAGGTTCATTTAGCGATGATTTTTCTTCAGGGCAAGCAGGTTGTGAAGCGATAGGAGCAGATTTAGGAACCGTAAGGAAAGGCTTTTCATCATGACCAATGTTGACAGGGTTCTCTTTTTCATTTTTTAAGATGGGGGCAATAAAGGTAACCGTTTTTATGACAGGTTCAGCTGGGGGAGTGGGTTTTGCGATAACTATAGGAGAAGAGGGTTTAATAAAAGGATTTTCTTCGTTTTTGATTGTATCGTTTGTTTTTTTTAATTCGCGTTCATATTCTAAAAAGAGGGATGGCTCACGCCTTTGCGAGTCAGCTTGGGCTGCTATCGTCAGTAAAATCAGCGATAACACTGTATGTTTAATCAGCATTAACCCTCCTCATTTTTCTGTTCTAGAGTCATTATAGATTAAAAAGCTTTAGTTTTTTTTATAATGACTGAATTTAACAATTCGTTATGGTACACTTTCTTCAAAAACGAATGGATAATAAGGACGAATGAGAGAAGCAATTGTATTGTTAAATATGGGTGGCCCCAACAATCTGAATGAAGTTGAGATGTTTTTACACAACATGTTTAATGACCCCTATATTATTCGCACAAAAAGCAAATTACTGCGTCGTTTTATTGCCGGTATGATTACTTTGACGCGTGCTGAAAAATCTCAGGATATTTATCGTCAAATCGGAGGAAAATCCCCGTTGGTAGAACTTACCAGAAAACTCGTTACTGAGTTGTCTAAAGCAGTAGGTTCAGAGATAATCGTAGATTTTGTAATGCGTTATACTCCTCCTATGGCAGAAGAAGTGTGCCAAAGGCTAAAAGAGCAAGGGGTAGAAAAAGTCTATTTGATCCCCTTGTATCCACAATACTCTTCGACAACCACTCAATCTTCACTGGATGATTTTGAAGCGATTGCTCATAAAATAGGGTGGGAGAGTATCACGGTTGAGATTAAACACTTTTTTACCAATGAGACTTACAATCGATGTGTCATAGAACGTATCAAAGAAGCATTAGGTAATGATCAAGCAAATAGTTTTGACATTATCTTTTCAGCGCACGGATTACCGCAAAAGATTGTTGACCAAGGTGACCCTTATCAGCGTCAGGTAATTGCTCATGTTGAGATCCTTAAAACAATGATGGAAAGTAATACTATCCATTTCAATCAGGTACATTTAGCCTACCAATCCAAAGTAGGTCCGATGAAATGGTTGGAACCTTCATTAGAAACAGCTCTTCATGATATTCAGAATAAGCGTGTTATCATCGTCCCTATAGCCTTTACTATCGATAATTCTGAAACAGATTTTGAACTCTCTATTGAATATGCTGAAGTAGCGCATGAGTTGGGGTACGAAGCGTATCGCGTATGTCGATGCCCAAATGATCATCCTCTTTTTGTACAAACACTCAAAGAGTTGTATGAGAAAATGAAATAAATGAAGTCAATTGTCCTTTTTGATATGGATGGTACACTCATCGATTCAGCTTTGGACATAACACTCTCCATAAATCATGTACGATCAGAAGGTTACGCGCTTGAGCCTCTTAGTGTTCAAGCCGTTGTCGATGCGATTAATGCACCGGTGAGAAATTTAGCTGAGATTTTTTACGGTACGTCGTTGTATGAAGCGCATGCACGTGATATTTTTGAAGAGCATTACTATGATCAATGTATCCAAAATGTAAAACCATATTCAGGGATTCCTGCATTATTGGAAACCTTGCACCATCATGGTCATGTCATGGGTGTGGCAACCAATGCACCTACACTTTTTGCTAAACGTATGTTAGAACATTTGAATCTGGATTCGTATTTTAGGCTGATCATCGGTGCGGACGAAGTCGATACACCAAAACCCCATCCACAAATGCTCATTCGTCATCTCGAACATTATGATTTTCATTCAGGTACGGATTGTGCTTGGATGATTGGTGACAACTCCAAAGATATGGAAGCCGCATCACGTGCCGGTATTATCGGTATATTCGCAGGATGGGGTTTTAGCGCAGAGGGGGATGGAGATTATTTTGCCCCATCACCTGAGGCCTTATACGATATTATATGTTTAAAGGGATAATTTATGTTTAGTATTGATTTGCTTCTCACGATAGTCATCATCTCACTTTTATTCTTACGTCATACCGCCGTGTATAAAGATCCTAATAAAATCAATTATACCCCCGTGGTTTTAGCGCTAGGTGCTATCGGGGGGTTGCTTCATTTTATCCTTAGTGATGGAATGGATGCCAACATACTCAAAGAATCCCTCTTATCCCTTAGTGTGGGGATACTCCTATTTGCCATTATGAGTGTTATGTCACAAACCGTTTCCGTGATGAATGCCCATAATGGCCGCCAACGTTTGGATGGTATCAGTGATGAGATTGTTGCTTTAGGAACAACTGTCGGTGTTTTGAAAGATCGGCTTGATCTTATCGCGCAAATGGAGAACTCGACACACGATCAAATTCGCAATGTATTTAAAGAAGAGATAGAAGCACTCAACCTTATTCAAGGAAATCAAAAACTTTTTGTCTCTAAAATTGAAGCACTTTTAGCGCAGCAACAAAGTACTATGGAAAAATTTGAAGAGTTTACCCTCTCTGAATTGCCAAGTTTGGATAATGTCGTTCACCGTCATATTGATCTTTTGCGCGTAGCCGAGCAAGATCACTTTAATCAGCTCAAAAGTGTGGTTCGTTCAAGTTGTGATGAACAGCAAGATGTACACGCTCAGTTAAAAATTCTTCATGATCTGGTGCTTCATATAAGTCATCGTGAACTTCCCGATCACACAATCACTGTATTACAAAAAGAGCTAGATAGAATTCTTCATGATTTCTCACATCGTTTACAATTACTGGGGGCTAAAAGTGAAACCATTGTCACATCATTGCTTGAGAATGATTCATTGCTGAGAGGCTCACGCGAACAAAGTGAACTGATTATGCAGCAAATGGTTCTCTCTTCAAAACAAATGCGTGAAATGACGACCCATTCAAAAGAACTTTCCGAATCGCTCAAACCGCTCTCACGTCTTTTCGACTCAGCAGAAACACTCCATGATGAATTTTTGAATGCCAAAGGGAAACTCAGCGAACTAATCGTGACACTCGAATCTTATGAGCGCCAAGAGTTTCGTGCGATTCGTAAAAGCTTGGAAGAGGTTGCAGCTGAGGCAACTGCTCAAATGCAGCTTTTTGTTCAAAATCTAAAAAAGTCTGAATCTTTTCCCATTATCGAGACAAAAAATGTTCAAGACTTAGCCAGTAAAGTAAAACTTCATAAAAGCTATTTGGGAGAGGCAAAAGAGGAGCTCCTTTAAACGTAAAAAATGAATTGAGTTCAATTCATTTTTGTATTGCGCTATTGTGTAAAAGACTTTATAATGACAAAAAAATAAGGGTATTGCTGAATGATAGAATTTTATGAGCTTTTAGATGACGAAAATATACCGTATCGCTGTGATGTTGAACTTGACCTTATCGAAGAGGCTCCTCAAGAAGAACGTCCTTGGCTGTTATGGCTATTTGTAAAAGCTGATACGGTAACGGATCATTTAGAATCTTTTACACATGATTTAATCGCAGCACTGAATACCTCGGTTGATGCAGTATTCGCCGGTAGAGTGATGAAAGAGGGTTGGGCTGAATTTTATTTTTATGCGCCACAATCGAAAAAGTTTGAAAATATCAGTTCAGACATCATGAACCAACACGGAGGCTATGTGTATGAGCGCGGCTCTTCCAGAGATAGCAAATGGGAGATGTACAGTGACAATCTCTATCCCGATGCGTATGGATTGCTGAGTATCCAAAACCGCCATACAATCGCGGCATTGGCAGAAGCGGGAGATGATCTAAATATTGCCAGAGAGGTCGAACATTATCTCTTTTTCCAAACTAAAACATCGATGGAGCGTGCCGTATCTCAACTCGCTTCTCACGGTTATGAAGCCAAAGAATACGTTAATGACGATGAGAATGATTATGGCTATGGAGTGGTGCTCGTAAAAACTGAAGCGATCAACCCTGAAATTATCGAAGAGACGACCACTTCACTCTATGAATCGGCTATCCAAGAACACGGTATCTATGAGGGGTGGAGCACTGTGTTAGGGGTAGAAGCGTAATGCCACTGAATAAACCTCAATATACTCTTTTTAAAAACACCCGCTATGCCTTAAACGGTTTGATTGAAGTGACGAAAAATGAGAAATCATTTCGCCTTCAAATACTTTTGTTCGTTGTCGGGATGGTAGTTGCATGGTCACTGCCCGTCGATTTTTTGCATCACTCTATTTTAGCAATCTCACTGTTTGTTCCCCTAATCGCTGAAGTGATAAACAGCTCAATCGAGCGAACGGTAGATCTGGTTACGTATGAGCATCATGAGCTCGCGAAACGTGCAAAAGATGCGGGAGCAGCGCTTGTATTTCTCTCATTAGCGATGCTCGCATTTATTTGGGGATTGACACTCTACAGCGCGTTTTGTTTGTAACGTTTTTGTAAGAGAATTTTCTCTATAATCACAGAATATTTACATCAGGGGTTACACTATGGCAACTGCACTTATTATCGGCGCCGGCGGAGTAGGGCGCGTTGTGGCACACAAATGTGTCATGAACAACCAAGTTTTCGATCGTATTATTTTAGCAAGCCGTAGTATCTGGCGCTGTGAAGAGATCCAAAGCGAACTTCCAGCAGGCTCACTTGAAATCACAACCGTGGATGCGGATAACACCGATGAAGTGATCGCATTGATCCAAAAATACTCTCCTGATATTTTGATCAACGTCGCTTTGCCGTACCAAGATTTGAGTATTATGGATGCGTGTATCGCTACCAAAACACCGTATCTCGATACCGCGAACTACGAACACCCTGATGAGGCGAAATTCGAGTATAAACTCCAATGGGCTCGTGATGAGAAGTTTAAAGAAGCAGGGATCATGGGATTGCTCGGAAGTGGATTCGATCCGGGTGCGACGAACGTTTTCTGTGCCTATGCTCAAAAACACTATTTCGATGAGATTCACACGATCGATATCCTAGACTGTAATGCAGGTGATCACGGCTATCCGTTCGCAACCAACTTCAACCCAGAGATCAACCTTCGTGAAGTGAGTGCCAAAGGGCGTTATTGGGAGAACGGTGAATGGATCGAAACCGCACCAATGGAGATTATGCAAGTGTGGGATTATCCTGAAGTAGGACCAAAAGACAGTTATCTGTTGTACCACGAAGAGATGGAATCATTGGTCAAACACATCCACGGTCTTAAACGTATCCGCTTTTTCATGACATTCGGTCAAAGTTACCTTACTCACATGAAATGTTTAGAGAACGTAGGAATGCTTGGAATCGAACCGGTAGAACACCAAGGGATGAAAATTGTCCCTATGGAATTTTTGAAAACCTTACTCCCTGATCCTGCGTCACTTGGACCTCGTACCAAAGGCAAAACCAACATCGGTATCGTCGCTGAAGGGCTCAAAGACGGTAAAAAACGTCGCATCTATATCTACCAAGTCAAAGATCATGAAGAGTGCTACGCCGAAGTAAAATCACAAGGTGTTTCATATACTACGGGTGTCCCAGCTGTTATCGGTGCAAAACTGATGGTAGAGGGTAAATGGAGCGGAAAAGGGGTGTTCAACATGGAGCAACTTGACCCAGATTTCTTTATGGACGAGATGAACACCCAAGGGCTACCTTGGAATGTTATCGAGATGGACGTATAAACTTTTTTTCTCATTCCTGCTTAGGCAGGAATCCACATTTACTCACTCCATTTTTCTCATAATTTAGTATAAATAGCAGTTTGCAGGATCTCTTCGTCCATGGGGTATCGATATCTCCATGTGATATAAATACGGTGATCGCTCTTCTCATCTGAGTCGATGTCGAGCAATAGGGTATCGATGTTCATTTTTGTATCCACAGTTGTACTATTCATACTGAAACGGACAAAAAGATCGATAGAGGGGAGATAGATACTTTGAATCGGGTCTCCTTGCAACAGGTTTGTTAATTGTATTTTTGAGGATTTTGGGATATATCCTTGTATCACTATATCGGGGTGAGCACATTGATAAAAACGTTCATCAAAATCCCTCGGTAAAAGGGGATGAACATGCTCTAACCAATCATCATCATACGTTCCACTTAAAGAGAACCTTTGTTCCCAGGTACGGTTGATTGCACCGAAGCCTTGAGGGGTGTAGGGGTGGTAGGGCTTTTGGATAGGATCATCGAGTGCTTCGATTTGAGGGGCACGAGTTGATTTAAGCGTTTGTTTTTTGTGTAAGATCCCGCATCCGATAGGATTGCGCTCTTCTCGTGCCAAAAGGGTTTTGCTCTCACCGTTGGTAATTTCTATCTCTCCTCCATAGGCGAATTCGTAGCAGATTGGGACTTTTATGGTAGGTTTCGCCTCTGAATCGAGTTTCCAAAAACCGGTAATGGC
>NZ_JAQTYM010000109.1 GCF_028688295.1 Sulfuricurvum sp. | reverse complement strand
AGCGATCATCAGCGGGAAGTTTATAATGCCGTTCTTGATGTTCAATTGAAGGTCATAGATGCGATTAAACCTGGGGTGAAACGCGATTGGCTTCAAACGTATAGTGAAGAGTTGCTGTGTGATGCGCTGATTGCATTAGGGGTATTGTGCGGTGAACGAAGTACATTGATAGAAGCCAAAGAGCACAAAAAATACGCTCCGCACGGCATAGGTCACTGGATGGGACTGGATGTTCATGATCCATGCCCGTATGTGGACGAAGAGGGTGAATCGTTAGCGTTTATGGCGGGAATGCTGATGACGATTGAGCCGGGTCTGTATTTCCGTGCCGATGATGAGTTTGTTCCGCAAGCGTTTCGCGGTATCGGTATCCGTATCGAGGATAATATCCTCGTTACCGAAGAGGGGTATGAAAATCTCTCGGCGATGATTGCCAAAAGTGTGGAGGAGATAGAGCTGATGTGTAATCAGTTGTAACTATAACTCCAACCGCTAAGCCCGTCTTTTGCCTCTTTAAAGCCTTCTGCATCCCCTAAAAAATCGATAATATGGAGCAGTTTCCACGGAATGGTGCGTGCTTCAGCGTCATCGATCAGATGACGCGGCATCGGTGTCTCTTGAGAGGTCATGGCAAAGGCGATCCGCTCCAGATTGCTGAGCAGATGGCTGGTTGCAGTAATGTGATGCTCTTTAGAAAATTTTTCCAAAATGAGAGGTTTTATCTCTTCTGGGATAGGTTCAGAGGTGTTTAGAATAATACTAAAATGGATCGGATGGGCGTCTTTGACCAATGAAGGTGCTGCCATCATAATGTATTCTACTCCATTGAGGAGTTTTTCGATTTCATTGTATGACAGGTAGCTTTGAATGTTGAGCGGTTTCATCTCTTGCATTAATTTTTTCCTTCGAGTATTTTAGTGAGGAGCGAGGTCATTCCGATATGGAGGTTGTAGTTCGTCACCGGAAAGTCGACCATTTCATTATCGAGATTGACGTTGTAACTACTGAGATATTTTCCCAGTATCTCTAAATCGATTGGCTGATAGCTTTCGGTATCGATTTTTGTCCGAAGAAGTTTTCCCGCAGTGTTACTTTTAGCAAGGGTAAACGCGAGGGTTCTAAGGCTTAGTAGATCGCACCATCGTAAAAAGAGGGTGGGGGAAAGCTCAGAATGGGGATTTCCTTCGGGATCAAAGAGTAGTTGCTGATCTCGGAGCGGAATGAGAACACTTAAAACCGCTTCGCAAAAGGGGAGGCTTTTTTGACGCCAAAAGGGGGCTTCATCACTTCGATCGAGTGCTGTGGTGATCGATGCGAGTATGATCGATGGCTCAGCATTACAAAGCAGTGTTCCCATAGTCTGAAGAATCATTTACCACTCCTTTTTTGGGTGTAACTTTAACCTTTTTTGTATAATACAGGTATTAACTCAAGGAGATTGTATGTTTGATAAAGGATGGATCACAAATTTTGTTTCAGTAGCATTGGTAGGCGTTTCTTATACGTTAGAGGGGATCGCAGGTTCAGCGCTTCGGAGTGCGGGATTGTTTGCCCTCTCAGGGGCTGTGACCAATCAGCTCGCGATCCATATGCTTTTCGAAAAAGTTCCTTATCTTTACGGTTCGGGGATTATCATTGATCGGTTCGAATCGATACGTGAAGCACTGAAAAAGCTGATTATGGAGCAATTTTTTACCCCTGAAAAAATCGAAAACTTTGTACTCTCCCAAGAACGCTCTATCGATTTGAGCCCTATTATCGAGCAAACTGATTTTACCCCTGCGTACGATGCATTGGTAAAAAGTGTGATGGAGTCAAGTTTGGGGGGAATGCTGGGGATGTTCGGCGGCGAAGCGATCATAGGCAAACTCAAAGAGCCGTTTTTGGAAAAAATCAAAGCCTCCACGATTGAGATTAGCCAGAGTGAATCGTTTATGAATGCTCTGAATACCCATCTTCACCAAGGGGGAACCCATTTGAGTGAATCGATTGAAGGGATTGTCGAAGCACGTCTGGCAGAGCTTACCCCTGTAATGATAAAAGAGATGCTCCATACCTTGATGAAAGAGCATTTAGGATGGCTCGTGGTTTGGGGTGGAGTGTTCGGAGGGGTTATCGGATTGGTCTCAGTTTTTATAATCTAAATAAAATGATTTAAAAGACTTGACAATAAGTGACTCAAAGTATTATAATTCTTGTAACTCAACTAGGAGAATTTTATGTCAGCCAATATTTTTGAAAAACTTACCCATCAAATGACCGAGATGATCGAATCTTCGATCTCTTTAGCACTACACAACAAAAACAGCGAAGTTGAACCGATCCATTTTTTATGGGCATTGCTCGCCAATAGCAATTCACCACTCAATCAGATGCTCGCCAAAATGAGCGTTGATAAAACAGCGATAGAACTTGATGTCAAAAGTGCGGCATCCAAACTTCCAAGTGCCTCACACGTCACCAAAGAGAGTATCCGACTCTCCCGTAATTTTGCCCATTCACTCGAAGTAAGTTCTGGGGAGATGGCGAAAAACGGTGATGGCTTTTTAGCAATCGATACATACATTGTCGCAAACCTCCAAAATGATCCATTCAAATCGATTTTAGGTAAATACATCGATCTCAGAGAGCTTGCGAAAACCTTCGAAGCATCTCGTGCAGGGCAAAAAATCGAGTCTCAAACGGCCGATGAAAATCTCGAATCTCTTGCCAAATACGGGATTGATTTGAATCGTGAGGCGATAGAGGGGAAACTCTCTCCTGTTATCGGACGGGATGAAGAGATTTCTCGCATGATGCAGATTTTGATCCGTAAAACGAAAAACAATCCGATCCTCCTCGGTGAACCTGGGGTCGGTAAAACGGCATTGGTCGAGGGATTGGCACAACGTATCGTCAATAAAGAGGTGCCGATCAGTCTTCAAAACAAGCGTGTCGTAACGCTCGATATGAGTGCATTGATTGCAGGTGCAAAATACCGTGGAGAGTTTGAAGATCGTCTCAAAGCCGTTATCGATGAGGTAAAAAAGAGCGGAAACGTTATCCTCTTTATCGATGAGATTCACACCATCGTCGGTGCGGGTGCCTCTGAGGGGTCTATGGATGCGGCGAATATCCTCAAACCAGCCCTTGCTCGCGGAGAGTTACACACCATCGGGGCAACAACGCTCAAAGAGTATCGTAAATATTTCGAAAAAGATGCGGCGCTCCAACGCCGTTTTCAACCTGTCAATGTCGATGAGCCGAGTGTGAACCAATCGCTTCAAATCCTCCGAGGACTTAAAGAGCGTTTGGAATCCCATCATAATGTCACCATTACCGATTCGGCATTGGTGGCGGCGGCAAAACTTTCGGATCGCTATATTAATGATCGATTTTTACCGGACAAAGCTATTGATTTGATTGATGAGGCGGCGGCAGAGCTAAAAATGCAAATCGAATCCGAGCCGAACGCATTGGCAAGCGTAAAACGCCGTCTTACCCATTTGCAAGTCGAAAAAGAGGCTCTTAAAATGGAAGAGTCGGTTGCCAATACCAAACGACTTGATGAGATAGAGAGGGAACTTGCCGATGCGGGGGAAGAACGACGTAGTTTGGAATCACAGTTCGCTCATGAAAAAGAGGTATTTGAGCGGGTAGCGAAAATCAAAGCCGAAATCGAAGCCAAACGCCGTGAGGCCGAAAGTGCGAAACAAGCGGCCGATTTTAACAAAGCCGCAGAGATCGAATACGGTCAAATACCGAAACTTTTCGAGGAAGAAAAAGCGCTCCAAGAGAAATGGAAAGGGATGGTAGCCGAGGGGACACTTCTTAAAAACAGTGTTGATGAAGCCTCTATTGCAGGGATTGTGAGCCGCTGGACAAAAATTCCGGTGAACAAAATGCTTCAAGGTGAAAAAGAGAAAATTCTCCATATCGAAGAGGAACTCAACCGTGATGTTGTTGGGCAAGTAGAAGCGACCCATGCCGTAGCCCGTGCGATTAAACGAAACAAAGCGGGACTCTCTGATAAGAGCCGTCCTATCGGCTCATTCTTGTTCCTCGGTCCTACAGGAGTCGGGAAAACTCAGACGGCAAAAACATTGGCGAAATTTCTCTTTGACAGTAGCGAGTCGATGATCCGAATCGATATGTCCGAATACATGGAAAAACATGCCGTGTCACGACTCGTCGGTGCCCCTCCTGGGTACGTCGGGTTTGATGAGGGGGGACAACTCACCGAAGCGGTGCGCCGCAAGCCTTACAGTGTTATCTTGTTCGATGAGGTCGAAAAAGCACACCCCGATGTGTTCAATGTCCTCTTACAAGTGCTCGATGATGGGCGTTTGACCGATAACAAAGGGGTGGTGGTCGATTTTACCAATACCATTATCATCTTGACCTCCAACATCGCGAGTGATAAGATCATGGCGCATCACGGTGATGAGGGACTGCAAGCTATGGTTCTCGGTGAGTTGAAACAGCACTTTAAACCCGAATTTTTAAACCGTTTGGATGATGTGGTGGTCTTTAATCCGTTGGGTGAAG
>NZ_JAQTYM010000043.1 GCF_028688295.1 Sulfuricurvum sp. | reverse complement strand
TTTCTTGATTCAATTAAATTTTTATTTGATAAACTTTTACCATATTAATCAATTGATCACGCTGAGTCAACTTAATATCATATCTATTAGCTAAATCTCTTGTCCACTAATGAAACCAAATGATATAACTGAATCTCTTCGGATACCGTGATATGAAGATTATAATGGAGAATATTGGTTAACCTAAGATCAATAATATTGAAAAACATCTCAAAGAAATTTGTCTAAAATTTTATATTTTTATAGCGATCAATAATCCATTCTGCCACTGCTTGACGCTCGTCTTCATGAAGTTTTCCTTTTAACGAAGGCATAATTCCAAATTTCTCAATCGCCATCGGATGGCACATACTGTACTGCACGCTAGGATTTTCAATGTAATCTTTGATAAATGCGATCGTTACACGGCGTTTAACATCCTCATCCTCATCAGCAATAATAATATTTTCTTTCAAACGATTAGATACCTCGATCATAGGAGGAGCTTTTAGAGTGTGAAGTTGTTTGAGCACTTCTGTTTTTTTCATCATTTCGACGTGGCAATGACTGCAATGTTTTTGATATATCGAATAGCCATCAGCTCCCATCATAATTGTGTTTAAGAAAAAAATTAAAAAAAATACTTTCATTGTTTACCTTCTAAAGTTGAAATCACTAACCCTGGGTGATCTGCGTAATCAGTTAATATCAATTTAACTCTCTCCTGCCATGCATTTTGAAACAAACGTTCAATCTCAAAATTCGCTTTCTCACTGATCATAAGTTCTAGCCACTCTCCCATTTTCGGATCTGCTGGGATAATTTTAGGATTATACGATAAAACGATTCTTTTGCCTGTATCAACTCTCTCAAGTGCCATATCTCCATGGATATTTGCTTCATAGATTAATAAATGACGTCGGTCAAATTTTCCTCCCAATCCATGAAAACCGTTTATATCAGTGGCCCCTGTAACAAATGAAGCAATATTCGCCATTACTCCGACAACACCATCTCCGAGTTTACCAGACATTAATACACGTATTTCCCCTCTTTGTGGCATTGTATCTGGATAAAGAAATTTTAGTCCCTTTAGCAACATTAAGTAGGTTCCTGCGACCGTTGGACATGAATGTCCTGCAAGCTTAACACACTCAGCATAGCTATAGTGGATGATCCCTTCACTGGCGGCACCGAGTATTTGCGCTAATGGATCATAAAGTGATAACTCTGGTATTGACTTAAAAAAATGAGGCATCATTTAGTTTTTTCCTTTAGTTAAAGATATTGTTTTTATAAAATTATAGGTCTAAGAGGAAACTAACATCTTGATCTATATCAATTGATCCTTCTTAATGTTACAAAGATGAATTTGAAAGATTTAGGAGGAATTGTGTCAAACAGTACAGTGCTTTGAATCGAAGCGGAATGAAGGAGGTCATTTTTGCTGTACTGTTTGACCCAACCCCTAATAGGGGAAGACTTTTTTATGGTATGAGAATTATAAATGTTTGTTAGTATAATGTCTTTGATATAGGTCAAAAATATGAACGCTCTTTTAAATTATCCTCCCGTACGATAAAAGGCACGTGAAGAGACCTCAATATTTTCGATTCCCCAAAAATTCTTTTCTGGTTTGTTAATCACCACATCTTCTAAAATTTCGGCCGCTTTTTTACTATTTCCCTCCCGTATTGCCTCTTTGATGCTCTTGGCTCCTTCAAAATACAAGCATCCGATAAGATCGCCCTCAGCGGTTAATCGGAGACGATCACATGTAGCGCAAAAATCATGTCGATGCGGCTCGATCGTTCCAAAATGGTAACCATCAAGTGTTTCATACAAGTTAGCCGGTCCACTTACCTCTTTATTAATTGGAATAAAAGGATAGGCTTTACCCAATATATCAATAACTTCATCACTTCTAAGTCCTTGAAGCGCATTGCTCGCATGGGAGTTTTCCATGTATTCAATATATCGTATTTGTGCACCTATCTCTTTTGCATATATAAATAGAGGGACAATTTCATGATCATTAATCCCGCGTAAAATGACACTGTTTATTTTTACTGACAGCCCTGCATCCACTGCTGCACGAATCCCCTCTTGCACCTGAGTAAATACATCTTTTTGTGCAATATAATGCATTGTCGTACGATCTAATGAATCAAGAGAAATATTAACCCGACGCAAACCGGCTTTTTTTAGTTTATGCGCTAATGATGGGAGTAAATATCCATTTGTCGTCAGTCCAATATCCACCTCTGGTGCATACGTATGGATCATATTCACAAGTTCATCAAGATTTTCGCGTGTGGTGGGTTCTCCGCCGGTAAGTCGGATTTTTCGGATACCGTTATCGATACTAATCTTAATAAAGGCAAAAAGTTCTTCATAGCTTAAAAGGTTCTCTTTTGGAACCCAATTGAACGGCTTTTCAGCCATACAGTAGCGGCATCGAAAATTGCACCGTTCTGTAACGGATACTCGTAAATACGTTACTTCTCGACCGAAAGAATCTTGTAGCATATTAGTAACCTTTTAGTAGCTTTGTAATGTTGATAATATCCTAGAGAAGTACTACAAGTACTTGATATAAATCAAGATGATACCTTTATACATGTGTTACTATCTATAATCTATACTATAAAAAAGGCAACCTAGTATGCTATTTACAGAGCGTCTTGAATTTTTCAGACAAAGTGATCCTGCATCATTAATCGCATTAAATCAGACAGCTAAGTACAAAGCTTATGGTGTATCCGAGATTCTGGTGTATGAAGAAGATGATTTGAACCGAGTCTATTTTTTAGTCAAGGGTGAAGCTAAATTTTACAAGGTAGATCGATTTGACAGTGAAATATTTTTATACTCTTTATCAGATCAATCCTTGTTAACCAACATAGGTTCTCTCAAATGTGATATTATCAGCTGTTTTAGCAATATAGAATTCATGGTTCCCAGCGAAGTTATCTCATTCGATTTAAAACTTTTTAAAGAAGTGGTCAAAAAAGAGAATCAATTACTCATAAACTTAGTGAACCTTTTATCGGATCAAAAGGAGATGGTGGATTGTATGATCAGTATGGGAATGGTGTATGATGTCACGGCCAAAGTGGCTAAAATGCTTTATGATCATTTGCCATTGTATAACAGTTTGAAAAAACAGGAAATATCTTACCGCTTAAACATTCAACCCGCTACGCTATCGCGTGTTTTGGCTAAATTTATCCGATTGGGATTGATTTCTGAAGAATCTCAAAAAACGGTAGTATTAAAAAAAGAGGATTTATCTCACTATTTTAAGGAGGCACTCTGATGCAGTCCATATCTACTAAAGTTAGATGGATCGTAGCTATTTTATCTATCAATTTAATAACGATAATATTAGTCGATATTTGGTTGAACTCCAGTCAAAAACTCGATGCGAAAGTGATCAATACTGCCGGGAAACAAAGGATGCTATCTCAGCGTACTGTGTTAGAACTGCATCGTCTTTTGGTTGATGAAGAAGGGGCGTATGAGCGGCTACAGATCGCCCGTGCAGAGTTTGACACTAATTTCAAACAGCTCAATACGGCAACATCGGGATATCGTGGATTTTCAAATGATGAAATCGATAAAACAATGATGGAAGTTCATGCCCACTGGAACCGTATGGGCGGGTTGATTGATCGTTATTTGCAGGGGGATCACAACTTGTTCGATCTAAAAACCATCTATGACAATGGAGATCAAACCCTACTATTAATGGATAAAGCTGTAAACCAATATGAAGATGCAATGATGGGGAAACGCCTATTGGCACATAGAATCCAGATATTTTTAGCATTTATATCTTTTGGAATTATTCTCTATATGGCACGCACAACATTAGAAATTCAACGAAATTTTGACAAATTTTTGGATCATTCGCAAACGATCAGCGGTGTAAAAAATTTAGAGTGTCAGGGGAATGAACTCGATATCGCATGTTCTCATATTGAATATTTTTTACGGAATGTTGAAGAAGCCCTACAAAGTGCAACAGAAGCGGTGGAAAAGAGCGAAGCTGCAACTGCTGTCATGGTCGCTTCCACCCCCGAAGCCGAAGCGATATTGGAGCAAAATGAAGATGTAATGATCCAAGTAAGCGAAGAACTTCATCAAACTTCTATGCGTCTTAACAAATTGAAAAACAACCTCGAAAAAGCTAATTCTATTCGAAATGCCTAATCGGCATTTCACTACTCACTTTTCTTGACCTAAGTCAATATCTTTCCTTTTAAATATCTTTATAATGGTTGAAGTGCATGAGTTACATCATAGCATGAAGGTAATATATTGCATCTATTAATCACAATAGATAACATTAATTCCACTAAGGAGGCTTTTATGTCATTGGATAGAAGAGAATTTTTGAAAAGTGCCGCTGCTGCATCGGCAGCTACAGCGATTGGAATGGCAGTTCCTGCCAAGGTCGAAGCGGCAGCGCTCCAAGGGCAAGCAGGATGGCGTTGGGATAAAGCAGCATGCCGCTTTTGCGGAACGGGATGCGGAATTATGATGGCAACCAAAGATGACCGCATCGTCGCGGTCAAAGGGGACCCGTTGGCTCCGGTCAATCGCGGGCTTAACTGTATCAAAGGGTACTTTAACGCCAAAATCATGTACGGTGCCGATCGTCTCACGCAGCCGTTATTGCGTATGAATGACAAAGGTCAGTTCGATAAGAAGGGTAAGTTTAAACCTATCAGCTGGCAGCGTGCGTTTGACGAGATGGAAAAACACATCAAAGCAGCCCTCAAAGAGAAAGGACCGACCGGTATCGCGATGTTCAGCTCCGGTCAGCAAACGGCGATGGAAGGACATGCCGCACTCAAATTGATGAAAGCGGGTTTCCGTACCAATAACATCGATCCGAATGCCCGTCTTTGTATGGCTTCTGCCGTTACGGGATTTATGAACGTTTTTGGAGCGGATGAGCCATCAGGCTGTTATGAGGATATTGAACTCGCCGAAACGATCGTCGCATTCGGCTCAAACATGGCGGAGATGCACCCTATTCTATGGTCACGTGTCAGTGATCGTAAACTCAGTAATCCCGATAAAGTGCAAGTGGTTGTCCTATCGACCTACAAACACCGCACAATGGACCTTGCCGATGTTGAAATCATTTTTAAGCCGAATACCGACTTGGCAATTTGGAACTATATTGCCCGTGAAATTGTCTACAATCATCCCGAAGCGATGGATAAAGAGTTTTTGGATAAAAATATCGTCTTTGCAACGGGTCCAGTAGATATCGGATACGGTCTTCGAGAAGATATCAATCATCCGAAATACGGTAAAAAAGAGCTCGATACTGCAGCGAAACAAAAATCCAAAGTACTCACCGCCGATGAGGGGGTCAGTTTAGGGTATTTGGGTTACAAAGAGGGCGATACGCTAGAGATGAAAAACACCGGTGATGCCAACAAACATTGGAAAATTACGTTTGAAGAGTTCAAAAAAGGGCTCGCGCCTTACACTCTCGATTACGTTGCTAAAGTTTCAAAAGGGGATCCGGATGAAAGTCTTGCCGATTATAAAGTAAAACTTCAAAAAATGGCCGATCTCTACATCGAGAAAAAACGTAAATGTTTGACGTTCTGGACTATGGGATTCAACCAGCATACCCGTGGAACATGGGTTAATGAACAAGCCTATATGGTTCACTTCCTCCTCGGAAAACAAGCGAAACCGGGCAATGGAGCATTCTCCCTTACCGGTCAGCCATCTGCATGCGGGACGGCGCGTGAAGTAGGAACCTTCAGTCACCGTCTTCCTGCGGACATGGTGGTTATGAATCCTGCACACCGAAAAATGGCAGAGGGTATCTGGACGATTCCCGATGGCACCATTAATCCAAAAGCGGGATCGCACTTTACACAAATCCACCGTGATCTCGAAGATGGCAAAGTGAAATTTGCATGGGTCAGCGTCTGTAATCCGTATCAGGATACAGGAAATGCGGATCACTGGATTAAAGCGGCGCGTACCATGGACAATTTCATTGTTACTTCCGACGGCTATCCGGGAATTTCGGCAAAAGTATCCGATTTGATTTTACCGAGTGCTATGATGTATGAGAAGTGGGGAGCGTACGGTAATGCAGAACGCCGTACACAACACTGGAGACAACAAGTCACTCCTATGGGGGATGCAATGTCCGATACCTGGCAGTTTGTTGAACTTTCCAAACGCTTTACGATCAAAGAGGTATGGGGAGCACAAAAAATTCCGGGTCTTGATGGCGGCTTGCCTGACGTGATGGATAAAGCCAAAGCGATGGGATACAAAGAGAGCACAACACTGTATGAAGTTCTATTCGCCAATAATCGTGCAAAAGCGTTCAAATGGCCTGATCCGGTAGGAAAAGGGTATCAAAACTCTGAAGTTGAGGGCGATAAACGTAATGTTGTCGGGAGTGACGGTAAAGTGTTCAAAGGGTATGGATTCTTTATCCAAAAATATCTTTGGGAAGAGTATCGTAAATTCGGTGACGGGCATGGGCACGATTATGCCGATTTCGATACCTACCACCGTGTTCGCGGTCTGAAATGGCCGGTAGTTGATGGTAAAGAGACCTTCTGGCGTTACAACGCGAAATACGATCCGTATGCTAAAAAAGCCGCTAACGGTGCCTTTGCATTTTACGGTCATGCGTTCAAAGATATTCCAACCGGAAATCTGCAAGGGGTTACAAACAGTGCGAAAGTGAATTTGAATAACAAAGCCAAAATCTTCTTCCGTCCGTATATGGAGCCGACCGAAGTACCGGATAAAAACTATGATATCTGGTTATGTACGGGTCGTGTACTTGAACATTGGCACAGCGGAACGATGACGATGCGTGTCCCTGAGCTTTATCGTGCCGTTCCGGAGGCGTTGTGTTATATGCACCCATCCGATGCTGAAAAGCGCGGTGTCAAACGGGGTGAAATGGTATGGGTAGAATCGCGCCGAGGCAAAGTAAAAGCGCACGTCGAAACACGCGGCCGTAACCGACCTCCTCGCGGACTCGTATTTGTCCCGTGGTTTGATGAAAAAGTATTTATCAATAAAGTATGTTTGGATCATACCTGCCCGATTTCCAAACAGATCGACCATAAAAAATGTGCCGTCAAAATTTATAAAGCGTAACGACGATGAAAACTGAAACTCCTAATGAACGTCGCCGTTTTCTCCTCTCTATCGCTAGAGGGATTGGGCTTAGTGCGATGGGGGCTTTAGTCTGGAGCGCTTATGTGGGTGAAGTGAAAGCGGCACCTCTCGTTTTGCGTCCTCCGGGGGCATTGGATGAGGCGGAGTTTATTAAAAACTGTATCAAATGCGGTTTGTGCGTGGAAGCGTGTCCTTACGATACGCTCATTTTGGCACGTCCGGGAGACAATCTTCCGATGGGAACCCCTTATTTTACGCCAAGAAGTGTTCCGTGTTACATGTGTACCGATATTCCATGTGTTCCTGTATGTCCGAGCGGTGCGCTCAATGAGCTCTCCGTTACCAGCTATGTAAAAAACAAAGCCGTTTTGGACATTAACAAAGCACATATGGGCTTGGCGGTTGTCGATGAGAACTCGTGCATCGCGACATGGGGGATTCAGTGTGATGCGTGCTATCGTGCTTGTCCGCTTTTAGGAGAGGCGATTACGATCGAACACTCCAAGAATGATCGTACCGGCAAACATGCCTTTTTAAAACCCGTCGTTCATCCCGATCAGTGTACGGGATGCGGGTTGTGCGAACATGCTTGTGTTACCGAGATTGCCGCGATTCATATCCTCCCCAGAGCGTTGGCTATGGGGAAAGTGGGAGACCACTACATCAAAGGATGGGATAAAGAGGATGAGAAACGGTTAGAGGGTGCCTCTATAGAGGTGACCAAAACAAAAATCAGTGAAAAGAGCGCGCTCGATTCACTGAATGATGAAGGGGGCTTGTGATGAAAAACTATCGCTACTTACTCCTTCGTCGATTAACGCAAATATCCCTCTTGGTTCTTTATGTAGGAGCCAATATATGGGGATGGAAAGTGCTTCAAGGTAACCTAAGCAGCTCATCGGTGCTGGGTGTTGTTCCCCTAAGTGATCCCTATGCCGTGATGCAACTTGCGGTTACGGGTGCGAGTTTGGGGATGGATATATTATTGGGTGCGTTGATCGTGGCTCTGTTTTACGGGGTCATCGGTGGTCGTGCTTTTTGCAGCTGGGTTTGTCCTATCAATATGATTACCGACACGGCGGCATGGCTGCGTCGAGTTTTGAAATTTTCCGAAGTGCAAAAGCGGTTTTACATGAGTCGTTCTTTGCGCTATTGGATTTTGGGTCTGAGTTTAATCCTCTCCGCCCTTATGGGTGTGGCGGTATTCGAACTTATTAGCCCTATTTCTATGGCGCATCGAGGTCTTATCTTCGGCATGGGGATGGGGGGCGGCGCACTGGCCGTGATCTTTTTGTTTGATTTGCTGGTGCATGAAAATGGATGGTGCGGGTATATATGTCCCCTTGGGGCCACCCATTCGCTTATCGGGAAATTTTCTTTGATTCGTGTTTGGCACGATGCACCAAAATGTACTGATTGCCGCAGTTGTATTACGGTATGCCCTGAAAAAGAGGTACTTCATATGATCAACCGCAGCAGCGAAAGTGTGATAATGGGCGAGTGTACCAATTGCGGCAGATGTGTAGATGTCTGCCAAGAAGATGCTCTGCGATTTTCTATTCGAAGTTTTACAAAACAACCAAAGGATGAGGAATGAAAGCTAAACTACTAATCGGCAGCGTAGTCGCTGCGTCACTGATCATTAGCAGTCTCTATGCTGTTAATACAGAGGTGGATGAAACACAATTGGGATTACGTAAAGTCGATATTTATACCGAAGATACGGCACTCCCTAACGGTACTAACTACAATAAAGAGGCTCCGGGGACATCGAAACTGTTCGAGCGTGCGTACACCAATGCACCCCCTATGATCCCCCATGATATTGATGATTTGGGGGAAATTGACAAAAACAATAACTCATGTCTCGGGTGTCATATGCCTGAGGTCGCTAAAGACATGGGGGCAACTCCGATCCCTAAGAGTCACTTTACCAGTTTTAGACCGGCGGTATCGGTCGATGATGATGATAACCTCAAAGCAGAAAGCGATGACCAAATCATTAAGAAAGATTTGAAAGGGCAGCTGTGGCAAGGTCGTTATAACTGTTCAGCATGTCACGCTCCGCAGACAAAAGGGGATTTAAAAGTGGCGAATACCTTTAAACCTGCCTATACGGACAAAAAAGGGCAAAAGCATAAAAACAAATCGTATCTTCTTGATGAACTCGACATCGGTGTCAAAGTCGGAAACGGTTTGTAAAGATGGAACACGAAGCACGTCGGGGTTTTTTCGGTGCCATTGCCTCTCTCTTTAAAGAGGAAGAGCAGTATATCGTCCGTCCCCCTTACGTGATGGAGGGTACGACATTTAATGAATGTCTTGCCTGTAATGGCATGTGTGTAAGCGCATGTGAAGAGAAGATTATTGATCGTGATACGCAAGGGATCCCATTTTTGAATTTCAAAATCTCGGGATGCAGTGATTGCCATAAATGTTTGGAAGCCTGTACCCCTGCGGTACTCAGCAATCCGACGAAATTTATCCAAGGACATGCAAAAATTACGATGATGAACTGTATGTCGCATCAAGGGACTATTTGCTTTTCGTGTAAAGAACCCTGCATGGAAAACGCGATTGTGTTTAAAGGGATGCTGAATCCTATAATTCTTCCCGAAAGATGCACCGGTTGCGGCTATTGTATCGGTGTATGCCCCAGTGGAGCAATAGAGGTGGTAGCGTGAAAATTTTATCTCTCTTTTTTCTTTTTATGGTCCAAGTGGTTGCCGCGGTAATAACCCCAGTCGCCATTCTAAAAACCGACGGATTGATTAGTGATATGGTAGTTCGGGAGGGGAAAATCTATGTCTCTACCGATGTCGGTGTCGTGAATGTGTTTGACCTCTCTTCACGACGTAAACTCTCTTCCATATCCCTTCCGAGCGTACAGAGTAGTTCAGGAAAAATATTTTTGCCGAAAATCTATTCGGTGGATCATTTTGCGGGGTCAACCGTGATGGTCTCTGAGAGCGGCGAATCGTTTCGCAATGTCTATCTATGGCGTGATAATAGACTGGTGAAGGTCATCGGAAATGCGAGCGGATTATTGATCAAAAAAGTCCGATTTGTGGATGACAATCATCTTCTTTTCGGACTCTCCGGCGATGCCGTCGTTTTGATGGATGTGAAGATGAGAAAACGACTTTATGAAGTTCAAGCCGGCGGTGGGGTATTCGGGGATATGGCACTGAGTCCCAATCGCTCTCTTGTTGCCGTAGGGGATGAGAGCGGTGAAATCGTTCAGATAGAAACGCGAAGCGGCAAAGTACTCAAGACGCTCAGTGGAATCAATCTCGATGCGATCAATCGGCTCGCATACCAAAAAAATACGATTATCAGCGGTGGACATGACCGACGTGTGGGGGTGTATAAGCCGCATGGGAGTTATTTCATCGAAACAAATTTTTTCGTCTACGCCGTAGGGCTTAGTCCATCCTCCTCTATCGGAGTGTATACAGACGGAGATGAAAATGAGCTGCAAGTATTTGAGGTGGAATCTCAAAACAAAATCGGGCGGCTTAAAGGGGGGGAGAGCCTGTATGATACGCTCATCTTTTTGGATGAGCATACGCTTATAGGTTCCGGAGAAGAAAATAAAATTTATTATTGGAGAATACCGTGAATATTTCAAGCATAGTGGTGCAAACCAATCCAAAGTTTACCGATGAGATGGTCGAGATTTTCAAATCATCCGATTTTTGCGATTACCATTTTCACGATGAAAAAGGGCGTATTATTGTCACAATCGAAGGTGAAGGTGTCGAAGAAGAGATTGCTAAACTGGTAAAGATACAAGAGATGGAACACGTGATTTCAGCCGATATGTCATTTGCCTACAGCGAAGATGAACTCAATGCAGAGCGCGATAAACTTGAAGCGGTCGGTAATGATTTACCGCAATGGCTGAATGATGAAAATGCAACAAAACGGGATATTAAATACAACGGCGATCTGAAAGATCGTTTTTAAAAGTAAACTGACTCTCTAGAGATGATCGTTCCAAACAGTGTAAAGTTTCTCAAGAGGGTCAAGCAAAAAGGAAAAACACTGTCTGGATGGATCACCCCCGAAAGGGGGAGACCATTATTTGGAGATGTGTGCGGCGATAGCCGTAATCTGAGCATCATTTAAAGATGCAACTTGACCTTTCATAAGCCCTTTCGAAACTCCGCCGTAACTACCGTCTTTGTATCCTTTTAGAGCAGTGGTGATTTCTGCTGAACTCATATCTTTAATGATTTTACTTTTACCCAATGCCGCTTTTTCACCCTGCATTCCATGACAAGCAGAACACTTTTTGTAAAGAGCCGCACCGTCTTCTGCCGCAAAAGCTGTTGAACCCAATCCAAGCAATACTGCCAATACCATTACACTTTTTTTCATCGTAAACTCCTACTAAAAGAATACATTATTATAAAATATTATGGTATCTATACCTTTGACCTGAGTCAATTCCTCACGCAAATGGTATCCATAAGCAACGATAAATCGCTCAGTTCGTGCATCGAGTCCAACTTTCCTATGGTTTCGACTCCATTTCGAAAAGGTTGTACATAATAAGGAGCGTCATAACCGGAATCTTTGAGTTTTTTTGCCATCTCTATCACCTCTTTTACTTCCAGTAAATCGCTATGCCATGTCGTGCGCACTTCATACGCAACCGTACTTTCTTGGAGGATCGCTAAACTCTCCCAAAACCGTTTTTCAGATCCTCCTCCGCAGATATCAGCCATTTTGGATGCGGGTGCTTTGTAATCCAATGCGGCGTAATCGATCAAATTCTCACGGATTAGCGCTCGAATCACATCTGGACGCATGGCGTTGGTATCGAGTTTTATTTTAATGCCAAGTGATTTGATCGAGCGACAAAAAGGTATCAGGTTGGGATAGAGAGTACACTCTCCACCGCTTAGAACTACCCCCTCTAACAATCCGCATCGTGAGGATAAAAACGCCAGGGCTTCCTCTTCGCTCAGTTTTCCTTGGCCGAAAACAATATCGGGGTTATAGCAGTAAGTGCATCGCAGGTTGCATCCCGCAAACCAAAAAATGGCGGCAGGGATATCGGGGTAGTCTAGAAGGGTAAAGCGGGTGATATCATAAAGCGGCAACATGACGTTTAGAGGATTCATGAAAGCAGGTTCGCTCTTTATGCTCCCCTTTTTTACCGAGGTTAAAGCTCTCTACCGGGCGGTGATATCCCATCACTCTGGTATAGACCATACAACGGGTCCGTTTTACACTATTTCGTTCTAAAATCTCATTCGTATTCATTGCTCTTCCTTGTGTTGGGTTTGATAGAGTATTTGTTCATCGCATTTTGGGCAAAACTCATGTTCGCCGCTGAGATATCCATGAACAGGACAAATCGAAAATGTCGGGGTAACCGTTATATAGGGTAAACGGAAATTGGTAATGACGTTTTTGACCATCCGCCGACACGCTTCACCGGAACTGAGGCGCTCGCTCATATACAAATGTAAAACAGTTCCTCCAGTATAACGGCACTGGAGTTCGTCTTGGAGGGTTAGTGCTTCGAAGGGATCATCAGTAAAAGATACAGGCAGCTGAGAACTATTTGTATAGTAGATATTTTCCCCCTCGCCCGCTTGGATGATATCGGGGTAGCGTTTTTTATCTTCTTTGGCAAATCGATAGGTTGTCCCCTCTGCCGGGGTCGCTTCGAGGTTATAAAGATTTCCACTCTCTTCTTGGAAAAAGCGCATTCTCTCACGCAGATAATCGAGAATATTTTGAGCCATATCGATCCCTCTCATCGTCGAAATATCCTCGCTGTCACCGCTGAAATTACGGATCATTTCATTCATCCCGTTGACACCGATCGTCGAAAAGTGATTCCTGAAATCTTTGAGATAGCGTGCACTGTAGGGGTAAAGTCCACGATCAAACATATCCTGAACAAACAACCGCTTTTTTTCCAACGTCGAATAGGCAATCTCCAGCAATCCATCCATCGCTTTTATCAACCCCTCATAATCATTTTTATAGAGGTGTCCCAAACGTGCCATATTGATCGTTACCACTCCGATGCTCCCTGTCATCTCAGCACTTCCGAAAAGGCCGTTCCCTCGTTTGAGCAGTTCTCGCAGATCGAGCTGTAACCTGCAGCACATACTTCTCACTGCTCCAGGTTTATAGGCATGGGGGTTTTCGATCAAATTTCCGGCTTCATCTCGGATGTATTGACTGCCGATAAAATTTTGGAAATAACTGGAGCCGATTTTTGCCGTATTTTCGAACAAAATATCGGTATTTTCTCCATACCAGTCAAAATCCTCCGTGATATTAACCGTAGGGATCGGAAAGGTAAAAGGCTGTCCCCCCTCATCCCCCTCCGTCATCACTTCATAAAAAGCACGGTTGATGATGTTCATCTCCTGTTGAAAATCTCCATACGTCAGCTCTTTGAGGAGCCGTTTCCCACGCTCATGCAGTTTTCGCTGATGATGTGCAGTTTCGGTAATTTCTTCAAAAAGATGATGATCACGGTAGGTAGGAAACTGATTACGTAAATCTTCAGGAACCACCCAGTCGATCGTTACATTAGTAAAAGGCGATTGTCCCCAGCGTGCTGGGACGTTGAGATTATAAACAAACCCGCGTATCGCTTTTTTGACTTCCGAAAATGGCAATGCGTCGATAAAGACGTATGGAGCCAAATAGGTATCGAACGAACTAAACGCTTGCGCTCCTGCCCATTCCGACTGCAAAATCCCTAAGAAATTGGCCATTTGTCCCAGTGCCTCACGAAGATGACGCGGTGGTGCACT
The DNA here is from genome assembly GCF_028688295.1 of Sulfuricurvum sp. Lineage (GTDB taxonomy): Bacteria > Campylobacterota > Campylobacteria > Campylobacterales > Sulfurimonadaceae > Sulfuricurvum. Next base: position 5,790 of record NZ_JAQTYM010000043.1, on the reverse strand, counting down.
CTCGACTCGTCCCCGCACCCCGTTGAATCCCTCATTCAAAAGTGCTCGCAAACTCCATCCGGCACAGTACCCTGTGAGACAATCGAGATCATGGATATGAATATCACCGTTTCTATGTGCTGCTCCCTCATGTGGAGCATACACTTTATCGAGCCAAAAATTAGCGATTACCTTACCCGCGAGATTATTGACCAATCCGGCATTGGAATAGCCCGTGTTGGCATTGGCATTGACCCGCCAATCGGATTTATGAATATATTCTTCCACACTTTGAGTCGAGTTGACATAGGTGGTATCTTCTCCCAAACCCAAAATATGTTCTCGCTGCATTTTATGCAAAAATCGATAGGTAATAAACGATTTCATCACACTAAATGCACCGGATTTATACAGCTCTTCTTCGATCAAATCTTGGATCTTTTCAACTTCAAAAATATTCTCCAATATAACTTGAAACAGTACTTTTGTAATAACATCCTCGCTTATGGGGAATTGAACACTCTCATAGGCTTTGCGAATCGCATCTTCAATTTTAAAAGGGCAATACAGTTCCGATGAGCCGTCTCGTTTGATAACACGTTGAATACTCGACATTGCTGTATCTCCTCAAAAATTGATCCGTAATTTTATAGAGGTTATTGTATTTGATTAAGCAATGATTGTCTTTGACTTGGGTCAAATAGTAGAAAAAAAGTGGGTGCGAGGGTGACGAATCCTCGCAAAGAAAAACTTAACATAAGGAGAATATTTAGGGCCCGAAGACCCTGTAAAATGAAGATTAGAATTTCAACGAAGCGATAAGACGGAATAAAGCATTATCGAGGGTTTTAACACCTACACTGTTTTCACGATCGAATTCGGTATAGATCGCGGTTAGGTCCACCGGGCCTGCTTTAGTACTTGCAACAACATCCCAAGCGGAATAATCATTGTCTTGAAGACTCAAACCGGCAACCGCTGCAGCAGCAGCGCCGTTGTTACCCGTTTCAGCTTCAGCGTAACTTGCAGAGAGCGTTACACCCGGAACCATTTTAGTTGATGCACCGATTTTCCATGCATCGGTATCGGGAGCGGCAACGATTTCACCGTCGAAGTAAACACTTCCCAAACCGGTGTACATCATCGTTTTATCACCGGTAGCCACGTTTGAGAATCCAAGGGTACCGTCGTTAACGGATGAGTACGCTCCATACACATTAACACCGGCGACATCGACAGCTGCTTTGAGGGCAAACATTTCCGTACTGCGATCAGAAGTACCGCCGCCTAGTGCGGAATCCGGATTCATTCCGGCATATTGAACGCCGAGATTAACCATACCGAGTACCTTTGCATCGGCTTGCAACCAATACGCATCGGCGATTTGACCTACATTGTAATACCATGCTTGTACGGTAGTATTTGGGATTGATTTGTTAATGGCCGCAACGGCATAAGCACCATCGCTTCCGAACGTGCTGAATTCACCGTTATACGCGATGGTAGTCCCACGACCGGTTGTCGGTTTCAATAATCCGACACCGTTATGTTTGCCAACCCATGCACCGACCAACGTTGTATCAGGAAGATCGTTATTGAGCAATACTGCCGCTTCAAACGTATTTTCGGTAATGTTCCAGTTTTCGGTAAATGCCAATGGAGTAGAAAGAGCCTGACGACCCACTTTAGCAGTTGTTTTACCCATCGTATAGGCCAAGTAAAGCTCTTCAACCCATGATTGATCATCAAGCTTAGCTGTTCCCACATTGTTACCCTGCGCATCGAATTTTGTCGTAGAGACATCCCCAACCAGATTGTTTTCCAATCCGAGGGTAGTCAGAGCCGACGCTTTTACCCCAGCACTGAGATTCTGAAGCAAATCGGCGGTAGCACCGATACTCAGTTTTACATTTGCCATTGAATTGGTGTCATAATCGAAAAAATCTTTTCCGTTTGTCGTTGCAGCCGTCGCAGTCCCTTCTGTCTCAAATGTTTGATACCAAACTTTTGCCTCACCGTTCACTTTTACGTTATCGATTGCAAATGCACTTGTCCCTAATGCCATTACAGCCACTAGACTTAGTTTTCCTAATCTCATCTTCACATCCTTATATTGAATATAAGAGAACTGTATCACTTTTAGAAGTTCGAAAAATTGACTCAGGTCAAATTATATTCTTGACCTTCGTCAACACCTCACCTTTATTATCTCGTTATACTCCCAGATATTTTCAGAGGATTACGCTATGAGTACCTTTTCAACGACTACACCTAAAAAAGAAAACTATTTTTTATCTCAGCCTCATCAGCCATTTTTCGTTTTTGGTGTTTTGTGGGCGATTATATCGATGATATTTTTCACCCTTTCACATCGAGGATTGATTACCCTTAGCATACCCGAAAATGAATTTCACCTTTACTCTCTCGCGTTGATCGTCTTTGCTCAGTTCTTTCACGGATTTTTATTTACCACTTTTCCCCGTTTTTGTACCGCTATGACCATTCCCAAAGAGGTTTACATCCGAATCGTATGGCTCTATCAAATCGCATCTGTTCTCTTTTTTATCGGTTCACTTGTGTCAGCATGGATGGTTTTAGTCGCGATGTGTATAGGATTATTTGCCCATACTATGGCGATCTTTACCCTCCACTGGGTCTATAAAATCGGGCAATCCCCGCTAAAGCAAGATCCCTATTGGATATTAATTGCGCACAGTATCGCACTTGCATCGTATCTCTTTTGGATTATCGCTTACGGTATCAGTTTATTTTGGGACATCCAAGGGTGGTTTACACTCATCGTTCCGATCATAGTGAACTTCTTTTTTGTGTTTCTCACTTTTTCGGTTGCGCAACGGATGATCCCATTTTTCAGCCATTCGCAAGAAGCTAAATCTCCCTATTTCGTCGAAATAGTTTTTGGGCTATTGGTACTTAAAACGTTATTGGCAATAGTCGCATTCGGTATTGGCGAAGCGATCGTCAGTATCCTCCTCGCCCTTTATCTCTTGCGTGAGTTTTTACGATGGAAACTCCAACCTTTTCAATCTTCTGCTATTGTATGGATTTTACATCTTGCCCTCTTTTGGCTTCCAATGGCGTTATCAATCGGTGGAATACTCCAAATCATTGAAACACTCTACTCTCTCGATTTTCTTTTTGCAGGGGTACATCTTCTGGTGCTCGGTTTTTTAACCACCGTACTCATCGGATTTGGGACACGAGTTACATTGGGTCATTCAGGACAGCCTCCCCATGCAGACAAATTAACTATCCTTCTTTTTTGGTGGACACAAATCATCGTACTTTCGCGTTTTGCTCTCTCTGTCGATACCGCACTGGGAACATCTCATGGATGGCTTTTTGATGCAGCGGCTTCTGCGTGGATAGTGCTATTTTTAGTATGGGGCTTACGATATGGAAAAACATTAATTTATGGGAAAAAGCTTGGATAATCGATATTTCAACAGAATATCAAATCCATGGAGCTTTTTCATCTAATTGCTGACACTTTCTTTAACCACTCCATCTTCCACCCGCAAAATGCGGTCAAAAAGAGGGAGCATCCGTTCATCATGGGTAACGACGATAATCGCGACATCATGTTCATGTGCCAATGAACGAAGCAACTCCATCACTGACAAAGCCCGCTGTGAATCAAGTGCGGCGGTAGGTTCGTCGGCGAGGATTATTTGAGGATTGTTCGCTAAAGATCGCGCAATTGCTACCCTCTGACTCTGCCCTCCTGAAAGTTCTGAGGGCATTTTTTCGAGCTTATCTCCTACTCCGAGATAGTCGAGTAATTCGGCTGCTTTTGTGTTAGCTTCATTCACTTCTACACCGTTCATTTGCGGAACAAGCGTAACATTTTCGCGGACATTCAAAAACGGTATCAGATTGTGTGATTGAAAAATAAACCCTATCTTTTCACGTCGAATTTTCCTCGTATCGGGTATCGTCCACCCACCATCATAAACACATTCACTGCTAAGTGTCAACTTCCCCCCACTGGGTTCTGTGATACAACCGATCATCGTAATCAGTGTCGTTTTTCCTGATCCGCTGGGGCCTAACAGAGCTACCGTTTCTCCTGAGTAGATTTCAAAATCGGCTTTTTTGATCGCCTCGACAGCACTGTCTCCGCTTCCGTAGGTTTTTTCGATACCTTCACATTTAATGACACTGTGCTTCATTTAGCCCCCTATCGCGCTGGAAGGATCAACCCGCAAAGCAGTTCGAATCCCTGAAATAGATGCCAAAATACTGACAATCATAACCACAACAAACAGTTTCATCGCATCTTGCGCTACAAGAATAATCGTTTTGGGGAAAATATCGGCACTGGCATGGGCAAAAAGATTCCCTGCAATAAAGGCGATTAACCCTAACAGTACCGACTGCTGCCCTATCATCTTCGTAATGGTAAAGTTGGAAGCACCGATAAGTTTCAAAATCGCAATCTCCTTGATTTTGTTAATCGTCATTGTGTAGATAATCAAAGAGATAATGACCGAAGAAACGATGAGTAAAATGACGGTAAAGAGTCCGATTTGCTTTGCGGAACGTTCGATCAAATTTTTTGTCAAAATTTCGGCTTGCTCTTCTTGGGTAAAAGCATGTTGATGTTTCCATCGTTTGATCTCTTGAACAACCTGCTGAATCTCTACCCCTGTGTGAAGTTTCAGGGCAAAGGTATTAACCGTTTTGGGAGAAGTGCTCTGAATCCCTCGGTTTCGATCGTTTCGGATTTGGTCATTGCTAAAAAGAAATTGTAACTCTTGTGCCCCTTTGAGATCGAGATAGAGCATCGGATCCCCTCCTGAAGAGACCGCTTTGTGTGTGAGGCCAACCACGGTGTATTCATCCCGTCCCAGAGCAATCTTATCTCCGAGTTTAAATCCTGATTTTGAATCAACGATAATCTCTTGTGTCGGTATCCGTATTTCCCTCCCTTTAGAGAGGTGAAAGGGTGTAAATCCACTTAAGACATCATATCCTAGCGCGTAAAGACGAATCAGCTTCTCTTTTCCGGTGATTTGAATGCTTTGAAACGTTAAAGGATGAACCTCTTTTACCCCTCTGAGCGTTTTGAGCGAATATTTGAGATCTTCATGCAACCGTGAGTTTTCAGCAAAAGGACCCAATGTGTCTTTCTGCACCACCCATACATCAGGGGCAATGTCGTTTGGAACGATCATCGCATCATGAGCCATCCCACGATAAACACCAATCATAATCAAAACCACCCCAATCAGCATCCCCACTCCGAATGCAGTAGTGATGAATTTCCCCAACGAATGGGCGATATCCCTCTGTGCGAGGTTTATCATCGCTTATCTCCTAGAGAATCGGTGATGTGAATATACGCTTCAGCCTGTTCACCTAAATAAAGTTCTGCTGGAAGTTGCTTGAATGCGAGATATACAATCCGCTCTTCGGTAACACGGTCGCTTTCACTTCCGATTCGAGCCACATGTGCTTCAAATGTTTGATTAGGATAGGAGCGTAGAGTTATGGTTGCACTTTGGGCAACTTTTACTTTTCTGCTTTGACGTTCATCGATGTAAAGTTTAACCCAGTAGGTTTTAGGATTCACCAAACGAAATACGGCGGAACCGGCGCTGATGGTGCTTCCTACTTCTCCATTTTTGGAGATGACTTTCGCATCGAAAGGTGAGCGGAGAGACAAATCATCGATTTTAAGCCGTTGAGCTGCCGCTGCTGCCCCTGATTTTTCTACATCCAGTGTGAGCAATTTTATATTTTCGTGTCCACTTTCCAGTTGAGCCGAAGCACTTTGCGCCGAGGCAT
>NZ_JAQTYM010000108.1 GCF_028688295.1 Sulfuricurvum sp. | reverse complement strand
CGCTTACGAACACTACAAATTAAACAAAATTACATTGAAGAGATGTCTGTAATCGAAGAAAAAATAGGGGGAATTTGGTAATGAAAAAAAGTTTATTAGGACTTATGCTAGCCACGGCGGCAATGGCGCAAATCACGATAAGTGACGCGCAAATGAAGAAAATGGGTGTGGTGGTTGAACAAGTACGAATGATACAGTCTGAAGCTATGGGCCCTTTTATCGGAACATTCGATTACAGTGACAAAGGGGCAATGAATTATACGTTAAGCGGTGAAGCTACGGTAGCAGAGTTGATGAAACAAACGGGAGATACGGTTAAGAAAGGTGAGGTCGTTTGTACGATTGCATCATCTGAATTGCTATCAAGCAGCTATGAACTCAACGATCTTCGTAATCGCCTTAAATTAGCCCAAGAATATGCCCAAAAAGATTATGTTCTCTACAAAGATGGAGTGATCTCATTACGTGAGTCACAAAAGAGTACACTAGAAGTTATGAGCTTAAAATCTAAAATAGCTGAAATCGAGAACCGTTTTATTTTTTCAGGTGCGGATATTCGCCCAAAAAATGGAATGATGTTTACCATACGCTCACGCCAAAATGGAATTTTGGCACACGCTCCTCTTAAAGCAGGAGAAAAGATTGAACCGTTTGTCCCTTATTTAAAGATAGCCAGAGCAAATGCACTTAGTGCTTTTATAAAAATTCCTCCTAAAATGATTGGAAGCATTCATAAAGGGGCATTGGTAAGTGATAAAACGGGCTCACAAGCGGGGAAAATCACGGCGATATCTTCTGCTGTTGATGTGATGAACAATTCAGCTACTGCTATAGCTGTTTTACATTCAAATAATACTTATCGGGCAGGGACATCGGGAGAATTTTATATCGCTTCAACCCAAACGGATAAATGGATGTTATTACCACGATCGTCTGTTACAAAATATAAGAAAAATGATATTTGTTTCGTCAAAACAGCAGGGGGCTTTAAGCCTAAAATTATTCAGATTCAAAAAATTTATAAAGAACACATAGCAGTCAAACCAGAGGGCTTTAACGCAACAACAGAGGTCGCAAGCGATGGGGTCATTACTCTCAAAGGCGCATTAAGCGGATTAGGATTTGAATAATGCTTAACTCAATTATTGAATTTTCGCTCAAACAACGACTTATTGTTATTCTCCTCTCTTTAGCGTTATTTGGGTATGGAGTTTATTCATTTTATAAAATACCGATTGATGCGTTTCCTGATATTTCATCTACGCAGGTAAAAATCATTTTAAAAGCACCAGGGATGACACCTGAAGAGGTTGAAAACCGTGTTGTTAAACCACTTGAAGCCGAGTTGTTAGGACTTGAAAATCAAAAGCTTCTTAAGAGTACTTCCAAATATGCTATCGCAGACATCACGATCGATTTTAATGACGGCACTGATATTTATCGTGCACGCGCACAGGTCTCTGAAAAACTTGCATCGCTTTTGCCGACACTCCCTAAGGGAGTTAATGGTGGTATGGCCCCTATTACTACTCCCTTGGGTGAAGCCTTTATGTTTACCATTGAAGGGAGTTTGAGCCAAAAAGAGAAACGTGAACTTCTTGATTTTGTTATCCGCCCAGTATTACGGGGAGCAAAGGGTGTTGCTGATGTAAATGCTCTTGGCGGTGAATCACGTGCCATCGTAGTACAACCCGATTATACCGCAATGCAAAATCTGGGAATACCACTGAGTATGCTTCAAGAGACATTGGAAAAAAATCTGAAAAATGACGGTGCAGGACGTGTCGATGCAAACGAAGAGAGTTATTTAGTTAAAGTTCAAAGCGGTGTTAAAGACGCAAGTGAAATCGCCAATATTACGATCCATTCCCATAATGGACCGATTCGTATAGGGGACTTTTGTGAAGTCAGAGATGATTCACGAACACGTCTTGGGTATGTGACAAAAGACGGTATCGGTGAAGCAACCGAGGGGCTCATTTTGACACTAAAAGGGGCGAATGCTCAAGAGACAATCGAGCAGATCAAAGAGAGACTCGATGAGCTCAAACCAATGCTCCCCGCAGGTGTTAGTATCGTTCCATTTTATGATCGAAGTGATTTGATCGAAAAGGCGGTAGGGACGGTTTCTAAAGCTTTGATTGAAGCTATTATCTTAGTCATTATTCTTTTGATGGTATTTTTGGGAGATGTACGTGCGGCGATTGCCGTGAGTGTCATTTTACCATTTTCCATTGCGATTGCTTTTCTACTCATGAAATATTTTGGGTTGAGCGCCAATCTGATGAGTTTGGGAGGGTTAGCGATAGCCATTGGTATGTTAGTCGATTCTGCGGTCGTCGTTGTTGAAAATTCTTTTGCAAAACTGAGTGAGAACGATACGTCACTTCCAAAATTACATCAGGTTTATCGCGCTACCAAAGAAGTAAGTACAGCTGTTTTCAGCGGTATTTTAATTATTGCGGTTGTATTTTTACCGTTATTGACACTGGAAGGGTTGGAAGGGAAATTATTTGCACCTGTCGCAATGACGATCGTCTTTGCACTTTTCGGTTCACTTTTTCTCTCTTTAACGCTCATTCCGGTTGTATGTTCTTTAATTTTAAAAAGTACCCCGCACAAAGAGACTTTTATCGGGCACTTTTTTACTCGTCTTTATGCACCAATGTTGAATTTTGCAATGACACGTACAAAAGTACTTTTTAGCGGAGCTATCGTATTCCTGATTTTGAGCTTTACATTATTTGCCTTTGTGGGGAAAAGCTTTATGCCGACCTTGGATGAAGGTGATATTATTTTAGGAATAGAGACCCCTCCTTCTATTTCGCTTGAAAAGTCCAAAGAACTCAATTTAGCCATACAACGTAGCTTAATTGAGCATGTTTCAGAGATTAAAACCATTGTAGCAAGAACTGGTTCAGACGAACTAGGGCTTGATCCTATGGGACTAAATCAAACGGACACGTTTATTATTTTAAAACCTCAAGATGAGTGGAAAGCTAAAAATAAAGAGGAGATTAAAAGTAAAATTCAAGAATCACTCAAAAATTTCCCAGGCATCAGTTTTAGTTTTACGCAGCCGATTGAAATGAGAATCTCAGAGATGTTGACAGGTTCTCGCGGTGATTTAGCAGTCAAGATTTATGGAAGTGATATCGATAAGCTGAATGAACTCAGTCAAAATATCGCGGATACACTTGGCGAAATCAAGGGCTCGTCTGAAGTGTTTACGACACTGAATGAAGGGGTAAATTATCTTAGTGTAAAGCCAAACCGAACAGAATCGGCTAAAACAGGTGTTGATACCGCTGAGCTTGAACTCTTTTTGAAAACAGCTTTGGAAGGGGTTACTATTGATGAGCTTTCCGTCGACAATACAAGAATACCGGTATTAATGCGATTTGACAGTGAAGTGTCACAGGATATGGAACTGTTTAAATCTCTTGAAATTCCGTTAAGTGATGGATTCTCGGTTCCTATTTCCAGTGTTGCTCAAATTGAAACGAGCGAAGGTGCTTTGAAAGTAGATCGTGAAAATGGACAACGATACAGTACGATACGTGCCAATGTTGAAGGACGTGATTTGGTCGGTTTTGTAGAAGAAGCGAAACAAAAAATCGATGCAAATATCAAACTTCCGCAAGGATACCGTATAGTATATGGTGGGCAATTTGAGAATCAGCAGCGTGCAGCTGCTAAGTTAATGACGGTTATCCCGATTAGTATAGGGGTCATTTTTCTCATTCTTTTCTTTACGTTCCGCTCTGTGAGTGCTACCGCACTTATTTTACTTAATATTCCGTTTGCGGTAACCGGAGGTATCATCTCATTGTATTTCAGCGGAGAGTATCTCTCTGTTCCGGCATCCGTCGGATTTATTGCTCTTTTTGGTATTGCCGTACTCAATGGAGTTGTGATGGTCAGCTATTTTAATACACTTTTGGGGAATGGTTATTCGATTGATGATGCAGTTACGGAAGGGGCGCGCAGACGGCTTCGACCCGTTCTTATGACCGCATTTATTGCTGCTTTAGGTCTTTTGCCATTACTATTTGCCTCAGGGATCGGAAGTGAAATCCAAAAACCATTGGCGATTGTTGTATTAGGGGGATTGGTGACATCCACTATTTTAACGCTCCTTATTTTGCCGCCTGCATTTAAAATAATTTACAAAAGAGGTAAAAAATGAGTTTATCAGGGATGGATATTTACTTTGAAATTGCCAATAAAGATACTTTAGTTGATTTATTGTTGGAAGAAGGATATGATGATTTTTACTTTTTCCCTTGCAAACGCTATAGCGCGACAGCACTTTTAAGGAGTGATGAAGAACAAGTAAGTGCAAGACGGGATTTTGGACTTTTTCGTCTTTTTCTGCATGAAACCGAAGCGATAGTTTTATCAGATGCTATTAAAAAAGAGTTAAAAGATAAAACGGTCAAAATATTTATGAATGGAATAAAAGAGTTATAAATGCGTATTCTAATAGCTGATGATGAACCGGAACTCTTGGAACTATTAGGCCTCTCTTTGCAAAATGGTGTATGGATTATCGATACGGCTGGAGAAGTAGAAGATGCAAAAGGGC
>NZ_JAQTYM010000042.1 GCF_028688295.1 Sulfuricurvum sp. | reverse complement strand
CCCCGGCGACTCAGCGTATCGCGCGTGAAGCAACCCGTCTTGGATACATGGATATCATCATCGATGCAGGCGGTGTTGTCTCTAACCCAACCTGCGGTGCGTGTTTAGGTGGATACATGGGGATTTTGGGTGATCATGAAGTCGCTATTGCTACCACCAACCGTAACTTCGTCGGACGCATGGGTTCACGCTCATCCAAAGTCTATCTCGCCAACTCCGCCGTGGCAGCCGCATCAGCAATCACAGGATACATCTGCGATCCAGCATCACTTAGCTAAGATTTTTTTCTTAGCCTCCAAAATAACCAATATTCTTACAATCTGCACACAATCTTTTCGTACAATCCTTATAAATTAATTCTAAAGATTTTATCACTAAATATTCGTCTGAATAACTGATAGTATCAACAAAGATAAGGGAGAATACTATGCTCATTCATTTTTTTAATTCTAAACTTTTTTTGATAATCTATATCGTGATATTTCTTTTAGCTATTTCCATTATTTTTATGTCAGACGCTGTCTTAAAAGAGGCAGTATGATTTTTAATTCTTATGACAATTCTGTATGCTATGTTGGCACGGCAATGATCTTAGAAATCGATAATTTTGACACCATTACCTATGCAAATCGTACTTTTTTAGATGTTTCCGGATACACACGTGAAGAACTTATTGGACTATCACACAAAGCCTTGCGACATCCCGATCTCCCTCAAAGTATTTATACAAAAATGTGGGAAAGTATCAACAACACACTCCCTTGGCAAGGCTACCTTAAATACCGATACAAAGAATCCCAAAGCTGTTGGGTAGCTGTGCATATCTCCCCGGTAAGTAACAATGGAAAAGCACCAATACGTCACCTCTTATCACTCACTGCCCCGCATGTGCAAACCATTCAAGAAATTCAAAAAAACTACCGTAAACTTTTAGAAGAGGAACAGAAATTACTTTTTAAAGCTGAAATTGCAAATCGCTTAAGCATACAAAGTTTTCAAAATACACCCTTAGCACTTTAGTCCCATTTCAAACGATATTCTAACTTTTGTCGGTTATAATAACTCAAATTTTATTAGGAGATTTCCATGCGTTCACTAACCCTCGCAACTTTATTACTTTTGGTTTCTAATGCCAATGCTTTTGATTTTGGTTCACTTATGCAAACCGTGGCACCCGTTGCCCAAAGTGCTGCCCCTATCGCAGACAGTGCTCTCACGTCGAATCCTCTGATTAAAAACATCACCTCCACCCTCGGAGTTACTCCGACACAAGCAATCGGCGGAACAGCCGCACTTCTTAATGATGCAAAAGGGAACATGCAACCAACCGACTTTACTGCCCTAACCAAACAAGTCCCTCAAGCAGCTACCCTCCTTAACGCCGCACCTGCCGGATTACTTGGCTTAGGGAGCTTAGGTTCTCAATTTTCTTTTTTAGGGATGGACGCATCAATGATCGACAAATTTTCTCCGCTGGTTTTAGAATACCTCCAAAGCGGTGCAACGCCGGGGATGGATAAAATTCTCTCCGCCGCTTTCGCGCAATAATGTTTCCGATTCCGTGTATTATTTTCGCAGGGGGAAAAAGTTCCCGTATGGGAGAGGATAAATCCCTCCTCCCTTTCGGAGGGTTCTCTTCGCTTAGCGAATTTCAATATCGGCGTCTTTCTGAGCTTTTTTCCCACGTTGCTATCTCTACCAAAAGTGCCGATAAATTCTCTTTTGACGCCCCGTTTATTCTCGACCCTAGCGAAGTAGACTATGCCCCAACAGCAGGTTTTGTAAGTGCTTTCAACACCCTCAAAGTAGAACGAATGATGGTATTAAGTGTCGATACCCCGTTTGTAGACGAGGATGTTTTTAAAGCACTTCTCGATGCGGATACACCCGATGTAGATGCCATCATCGCTAAAACAGCCTCTGGAACCCATCCGATGTGCGGGATTTACCACCGCTCTCTTTTAGGAGAGTTTGAACGGATGCTCCACGAGAAAGATCACCGATTAGGAAAACTACTCTCGACTTCCAACACCCGCTTTGTCGAATTTAACGATGAGTCACTGTTTATGAATCTTAACCATCAACACGAATACCAAGCGGCATTAGCCCGTTTTCAAACCGATAACAACTAGAGGCTTTATTTAAACACCCGTATTACACGCTTCCAATGTCCCTTTATCAAATCCCCGTTTAAACCATTCCATCCGCATTGCTGACGTGCCGTGGGTAAATGCGTCAGGAACGACGTAGCCTTGCGATTGTTTTTGGAGAGTATCATCCCCGATCTGACTGGCAGCATTGAGAGCCTCTTCAATATCTCCCTCTTCTAATACTGCACGGCTTTTTTGGGTATGATGAGCCCAAATACCTGCAAAACAATCGGCTTGCAGTTCTACTTTCACTTGGGTTGCATTTGCGTTTGCTTTGCCTAAAGCACTTTTTTGAGCTCGATGCGCTTTATCCAGTGTCCCTTCAAGATTTTGAACATGGTGACCGACCTCATGCGCGATTACGTACGCCTGCGCGAAATCTCCGGGTGCATTGTGACGAGAGGCGAGTTCATCGAAAAAACTGAGATCGAGATACACTTTTTGATCTGCCGGACAATAAAATGGCCCCACCTGGGCATCAGCGTAACCACAACCGCTTTGAACGCTCCCACGAAACAATACAAGTTTTGGCTGAACATACTCTTGCCCTTTTGCGGCATAGAGTTTTCCCCACACCTCTTCGCTCTGTCCCAATACCGCCGCAACAAACTGAGCGTTTTTATCATCATTGAGCGTATTGACTGCGTGTTTGGCTGAGGGTTGAGGAGTCGTGTCTAAGATGCTAAGCGGATTGTATCCCATAAAATAAGCGATAATACCGATCACCAAAACGATCCGTCCGATATTCGTCCCCATCAAAAACCGGACAAGGGGGATGAGGAGATTCACCCCTCTGCCACTCCCAAAATTCATCCTTCCCCCACCACTTTGAGAGCGTAAATCTTCGATATTAGTACTTCGTTTTAAATCTTCCCATTTCATTATGTATCCTCTGTCTAAGATCACTTTCTTCAACCGTTATTATACTTATACTCATCCTCTTAAGCTACAATAACAGTATGAATCTAAAAATACTTTTCCCTTTGATCGCGACCCTCTTTTTTGCAATGCTGCACTACCTCACCTACACACGGGTAGTAAATCATTTGCACATCAAGCCCCAAACCCGTACGATGTTAAAATATTTTTTGATCATCAACATGGCCGGTATTATCGGTTACCTTTCAAGCCGTTATTTTTTCAGCCCACCCATAACCCTGTACTATCTCTTTTCCCTTACTATAGGAGTAGGATTTGTCCTTTTTATGGGAACCATTTTGTACGAATTTCTCCATCTTTTACAACGCCTCGTCCCATTTAGTCCAGAAAAACGGATGTTTTTTAAACGCTCCAGCGATCTTGGATTTTTAGCACTGGGGAGCAGTTATTTAGGAGCGGCACTGCTAGAGGGTTCACAAGAGCCGGTGGTCAATTTCATCGATGTTAACCAATCGCGCTTTGGATCAAAATCCTATCGCATCGTACAAATCAGTGATATGCATATCGGAGGACTCATCGACCGATCCTTTGTTGCAAAAAGTGTTGCCGCCATCAATCATCTTAACCCCGATATTATTGCAATAACCGGTGATTTATCGGATGCGCATGTTGATGTTATCAAAGAAGCGATCAACGAACTAAGCCACCTAAAAAGTCGTTACGGAACCTACTACGTTGTCGGAAATCATGAATATTTCCATTCACTCGAAGCGACGATTGCACATCTTAAAACACTGGGTATCCATGTCCTTGAAAACAGCTCCGTCCCAATAGAAGATGATTTTTATATTGTAGGGGTCAATGATCTCTTCGGATACCGTGCCAATACCCACGCTCCAAACATTACTAAAGCCACAAAAGGGATCCCAGAGGGGATTCCAACCCTTCTTTTGGCCCATCAGCCAAAATACATTGAGTATCTCGAAGGATTCACCCCCTCACTCATGCTCAGCGGTCATACCCACGGCGGGCAAATATGGCCTTTTAAATATCTCGTATCTCTCGCGCAACCGTACATCAAAGGGCTCTATCCGCTAGGGTACAACCGCCATATTTATGTCAACAGCGGTATCGGGTTTTGGGGACCGCCGATGCGACTCGGAGCTCAAGCCGAAATCACGTGCATCACGTGGTCGTAAACTTTACTCTTCTGCACACTTTTTGCAAGGGTCTTTCTCACTTTTACGCACCAAATAAATAAAGACGGCAAATACCAGCAGTAAAAATGCCAATGCTGCAATCAGTGTCGATGCATAAGGAAGATCTTTATAATCATGAAGGGCGATTTTAAACACGACCAACAACGCTTCAATAAGCAATGCAATAATGATTGATACAGAAAAATTGAGGAGTGTTTTGGCATTAAACGCATCACTCACATGCTGCGTTCGTGGCAAGACCTCTTGCTCAAAAATCGTTTTTCCCAGATCATATACTGCTAACCCCAAAGTTAACGCGATAATCGGTTTGAACACGGTATCCATACTAAGCGGTTCAACCCCTATGATGTACCCTCCAAAAGTATAAAAGCCGTACAATACGACAAATATTCCAAAAAATAAAAGTCCGCCGCCGATCACCGCATAAGAGGTACGATTGATCCGCTTAAAGACATCATTTTTCTCAATCAGATCAAACCGCTCCAATAGCTTTCGAACTCGAAAATCTAAAAATAGATACCCATCGCTCAATGCGTACACTACGGTAATACACAAATGACCGGTAGCCGTCGAAATATAAGGCTCACTAACGTGATACCCTTTTTGAATCGCGACTTCATCGACCAAATAGGCCCGATCGACGCCTGCGTGGTGTCCTTCTTCTCTATCAACATAAACATTAGGCGAATTTTGGACAAATCCTTCGTCACATTTGTAAACCAACTCTAAACTTGGAAAGGTTTTATAAAGGCGCTCAGCAAGCTGTACGTTGAACGTTTTTAAACTAACTCGACCCAAGGATGTAAGTATAAATTTTTCGATCAACGGGGCATTCGCGGCGTAACTTCGTACTAAATTTTGCATTATTTTCCCCTATTATTTAATTTTTATTTGATTGTGTATTAAAAAGTCCTGCCCCACACTGTAGTCATCAGTGCAAAGCAGTCCTTAGGAATCTTGAAGGAGGTTATGAGGATTTCGGAATTACATGCCATCCGCTAGCACCACCAAAATCTCATGGCAAAACTATAGCCCAATTTTTATCAGTAATATGGTCATTTTTTAATCAATCTCAGATTTACCTCGCTTAGCTATAATAATAAAAAGATTCCTAAAGAGTTTAACTATGAATTTAACCCACCTAGACGAGCGCGATCGCCCAAAAATGGTCGATGTTTCGGATAAAAACACCACTTCTCGTATTGCGGTTGCCAGCGGGCTCATTACAATGAGCGCTGATGCCTATAACGCTGTTATAAATCAAACCGCTAAAAAAGGGCCTGTATTACAAACAGCCGTAATCGCAGCCATCATGGGGACCAAAAAAACATCCGATATCATTCCGATGTGTCATCCGCTAAACCTCAGCGGAGTCCATTGCGATATTGAGGAGCTTGCTGATTTACCGGGATTTAAACTCACGGTAACAGCAAAACTCAGCGGTCAAACCGGAGTAGAGATGGAGGCACTCACCGGAACCAGTATCGGTCTTCTCACCATCTATGATATGCTCAAAGCAATCGACAAATCGATGGTGATCGGTCCCATTCAACTCGAAACCAAATCAGGAGGAAAAAGTGGTGATTATCAACGATGAAACCGAAAAACTTTCGTTAGAGTACCCATGTACATGGTGTTATAAAGTAGTTGGATTTGAGCGAGCAGGTATCGAAATTGCGGTGATGGAAATCTTTACTGAACGTACCTATACCCTAAACCCCTCAAAGGCGAGCAAAGGGGGAAAGTACATCAGCATGAACTTAGAACTCTTGGTGCATAATGATGACGAACGTACCTATTTTTATGAAACACTCAAAGCCCATCAACATGTTAAAATGGTACTCTAAAAGGATTAAATTATGAATACAGAAACCTTTATCGCCGATATCGAAAAATATTTTTCAGCTCAAAATATCCCTGATATGCCCTTACAAGAATTGCGTGAGTTCACCACCACTTTCCTAAAAGACTCTACCCGTTCTTTCCATAATGAACTAGAGGATCTTATCACTCAAAAAGAGCAAATTGAACGTCAAATTTCCCGTAAAAGCGATGAACTTCAACAACTTAAATATCGCTTTTTTGACATATTGGAAAAGAAATTTAGTGACAATGATCTCTTGCTCGAAAAACTTCACCAAATCAAAATTCAATCCGTCGATCTTCTCGATATTTTAGAAGAGATGGTTGAGAGTGCTATCATCACAACCCTAGAACGCGGTTCTGATATCGAAGAAACCCTACATGAGATCATCAAAGAGATCACCTTTGAAACCCTCAATGCTAATGTCCTTAACGCTGTTCGCATCCGCCGTATCTTGTCGAGTATTCTCCAAAGCGCATTGAATATCGCAGAAGCAACACCTAATCAAGCCGATATTATTTTACGTGGCACCTTACTTGGAATCCGCTCAGCGCTTTATAAATCGATCGAGAAATTCCACCAATACCTTCTCTATGTTCCCGAAGAAGTAAAAGCTCTTTACCGTGCAGAGTACAAAACAATCGAAGAAGAACTCGACAATATTGATACCCTTTTTATACAAGTGATCCACTCACTCAAACATCGCAATTCAACAGTCATCATTACCCGATTAGAAGCTATCAGTGATGATATTCGCTTCGATACCGAAGAGATTAAACACCTCTCCAAAGAGACCGTTGAACTCTTGCGTAATCGTCTTTCAAAATTAACACGTAACGTCTCTGAAAAAAGTGCCCAGTTTATGAACTCTAAATCGGCACAAGATGCAAAAGCAATGGGAGTACGCGCATGGAGTGTTGCAAAATCGGCTATGGAAGGGGCGATTAAAGGGGCTAAAGACGCTATGGATAAAAAATAGGCGGGGTTTTACATATCCCGCGCTAGTGTAAACATATTGGCATGTGTTTTCATAAAGCTACTGCATCGATCACAGATCGGATCGCCTCCCTTATACGGATAGGGGCAGCGACACTCATGACAGGTTACCATCTCATAGTATACCAGCTGTTCTGCGCGTTCATACGCGATACTCACCAAATCAAATCCCTCTTTTGAACTAATTGCATTAGGTTTACAAATATCCTCACAAATACCGCATCCGATACATTTGCCCTGTGAGAAAAAGATCCCCTGTTTATCGCTGGTCGGAAACAGTGCATCGGTTGGGCAGAACTGCGTACAATCCCCACAGTTGGTACAAGCCTCAAAATTGATTTGTTTGTTAAAAAACAGCGGAGAGCTTTCAGAGAATACTGTTGATTCCAGACCCGAAATGATCTCTTTGAGAGAATTCTTGAGCAATATACGCTTCAGAGGCATTTTCTGATCAGGGAGTTTATGATGTGCAGTCGTCATCGAAACATGAGCGACAGACTCTTCAGCTATCGTTTCTTTTACTTTTTCAAACCCCATGCGGAAAAGTGCACGTCGATCTGCTTGGTCTTCTTTTTCATCAATACTCTCTATCCGGTGTGGGGTTTTAATCATCTCTAAAAATTGATTGGTAGCATTGATCTTTTCGCGAATAGAGCTTTCCAATTTTCCATTTTCATTGAGAACACATCCCGCACAATGACTCAGATCGCACGTGACGTTCCTCTCACCTCTTAGTGCCATGACACCGTAGTGCTCGACATCAAAAACGCCCAAACATGGAGTATTTACCTTACACGAGAGTGTCGGTGCTTCTTCGATATATTGATACGATGCAGCGTAACCGTTAGGATCAAAACTCTCTATCTCCAGCGCTTCAGTAGGACAACTGCCTATACATCCCGCACATCCGACACACTCATTCTCAAACAATGTCAGTTTGTTACGGACGATATGAAATGCTCCCTTAGGACACACATCGATGCAGATCATACAGTCATTGTGATAATACTCATTTCGTAGACAACGGGTCGCGGTATAGCTAAAAAGGTTGCTTTTTTGGACGAAATTGATATTACCCATTCTGTGAGCCTTTGGATAAAAACTCATAATCCGCACTCAAAAACTCAACAATAAAATCACACATATCACGATAAAACGGTGTGTCTGCCATACTCTTCATCCCCATCATGTATGGAACTACCCACGGAAATATATGCTGATCGAGAAAATCAAATTGTGACTTCTCTTCATTACGGTAGACAAGTGTTTGCATAAAAGCAAACTCGATCCCCAAATGGTCCGGTGCCATAATCTGCGTTTGATCCATATTGACTTCAAAACCGTGGGTAAAATAAAACGCCATAACGGGATTTTGTAACCCCACCAGTGTCTCATTTTTTGCATCAAGAACAAACGATTCAACCGGTTGGGTGTTTAGGATATACATCGAGGTGTAATCGGTATTGAGCTTATCGTATATCTCTTCGATATCCGTAGAACGGATCCATTGCTCCGTCTCTTCACCGATAATCTCTAAAAGGGATGCATTAGTTTTGAGATCATTGATAAAACGACGATCAGGAGTATCGCTCATAACACGGGATAAAAAAGCATAGATATAAAGTCGGTATTCGTTATTCATAGTGATTCCTGAAACTAAGTAAGGGATTGTGTCATAGAAGGACTTTGAGACAGCAAAGTTTAGCTAATTGGCTAACCCCAAATGGGGCTAGATAGGTGTTATAAACACCCTTTAAAAAACGATTTTTTAGGCGGTGGAGGAGATTTAAACTCCGTTGCTTTAATCGTATTGGTTGCAACATCGAGTGTACCGATAACGACAACACCATTTTTATTAATCCCTTCACGCATTTCAGAAAGTTTTAATTTACTAGTGTCAATCGTATATACCTTCCCGGTATTGTGTTGATACAACGCTACCGGTGGATTTGTTGTTACTCCCGCCGCTGTTGTACGAAAACATCCATCTGAGCCACATACGTAGTTTTCCAAATAACAATCAGCAAATGCACCTTGAGCAGCGCATCCTGGAGTTGTTAATAGACCTTCGAACTCTTCAGGCTCGTTGGCGAATGCACTAAAAACAAGTGCCGCACATAACAAAGCTACTTTTTTCATTATTCTACCTCCGATTTCAGGGTTTTGAGGTATGCCACGATATCATCAACCGTTGCTTTGTCTAAAAAGCTAAAGTCGGTCATTGTCGAGACACGTTTACCCTTTTCAATATTGTACCATGGTGTATTAGGGTGCGCATTACGATTGTAACCTGGTACAACAACCGCAGATGGTTTTAAGATTGACTCACGTAGATATTCAGACGTAGAGTATCCTCCGATATTTTTTAATGATGGTCCCAATAAACTTGGAGCATCTGCAGCAGTCATTTGATGACAACCAGTACATCCGTTTGTCATCGCTGCTTCTTTACCTTTAGCCGCGTCACCTTTGCTATCTGTAGTCAATTCAGAAACCATAGCAGTGTTTGCTTTTTGGCCCTCAAGATTAATTGCAACCCACGTCGAAAGATTTTTCAATCCATTACGCCCCATCGTTGATCCATCCCAAACAGCGATAGCTACGGGAACTGTTCCACTTAGATTTACGTATTCATCTTTAAGTGGGCGGCTTAGTGTTCCACTCCAACCCGCAGGAGAATGAACCATAGCACCATTCGATTTAACGGATTTATCTTTGATCTCTGTAGTTGAGCGGAATCCTTCTGCTACAAAAACTTTTTCATAGTCTGTATTTGCCAAAGACGCTACTTTTGCATCAAATTCGGCTAATTCTTTACCGAATACACCTGTTTGCTGACGATTGATTTGAGTAGAAACATCTTTATTTCCGTTTGGTTCATACACTTTTGCTGTCGCTTTTTGTAAATGAACGACTACTGGACGCCCCTCAGATCCCATACCGATATAAGGTAAAGGCTGTGCTTTTTTCGTTGCTCCGGCAAACTGAACGGCGAAACCATCCGTATAAACGTCACTGCTCATACATTGTTCAACGTCTTTTGTCTTATCAGCCCATTTCACCATAATGGCAATGTTTTTTCCATCGTGCAATGCGGCAACTTGAGCTTTTTTGCCTTTAGTATTTGCAACAAGTGCATTTGCTTTTTTATCATTAAATTCAATTGTTGTTTGCGGATAAAGAACAACCGTTTCAAATTTTGCTTTTGACCAAACAGCGGAATCCGCTTTAACTTTATCAAGGCTTTCAGAAACTTTTGTTGCGCTAATGGCAGGATTAGCCGCCAAAGCCGCAGAAGCGGCAAGACCTAATGAAAGAATAGTAGTAAGAAGCTTTTTCATTAGTGGTGTCCTCCAGCTTTTGTAAACTTGCCAGCAATATAACGAGTATCTACTGGAGCCAATGGGCTACGTTTGTTCTCTTTCGCTACTTGTTGATAGTAGTGATTGTCAAGACGGAACATGTCAGAGTGTTGGTAAGCGATCAAAAGATCCATCAACTCACTCACACCAGTCTCTTTACGTTTTTTCATTTCTGCTTTAAGTGTTTTAATCGCTTCATGAACTTCTGGTCCAAACAATTTTTCCAACTCTTCTACCGGAAGACGGGTTGAACCTTCGATAATTTTACCATCAGCGTCAAATTTAGCCGGAGATTCGGTCGGTGGTACATAATAAACATTCGGTTGTGTACCGTAATCTGAACGAAGACCAAGTGCCACTTTATATTTATGAACCAATTTATAAACTTGTGATTCTTCATCGTCCAAGAATCCTACAAAACGGATACGACCAACACATTGTTGAGCACATGCCGGCGGTAAACCTTGCTCAATACGTGGGAAACAAAGGATACATTTCTCTGATTTAGAGATTTTCGGATTGAAATAGATTTTTTTGTAAGGACAGCCCGCGATACAATAGCGGTACCCTTGACAACGATCCAAATCAACCAAAACAACACCGTCTTCTTCACGTTTAAAGATTGCATCACGCGGACACGCACTTAAACAACCCGGATTTGTACAGTGGTTACAAATACGTGGAAGATAAAAGAAATAGTTGTCTTGAGGGAATACTCCTGCACCCTCATCCTCATCCCAGTTTGGTCCCCATGTTGGAGAAATGTGCGGTTGAAAACTATTACTGTCTTGTGCGCCACCCATCAAGGATTCATAGTTGTAATCCCAAGGCACTCCATAATCTGCTTCAAGATTAGGAATTATCCCTTGTTGAAGATCACCTGCAGCATCAAATCCGCCTCCGAGCTCCATCCAGTTTTTCGGATAACCGGTTCCTGGATAAGTCTCAACATTGTTCCAATACATATACTCACGGCCGTTACGATTCGTCCATTGCGTCTTACACGCGACAGTACATGTTTGGCACCCGATACATTTGTTCAGGTCCATGACCATTGCTAATTGTCGTTTAGACATTTATACCCCTTAATACTGTACGTCAGTTGCTTTTTCATAGTTAACGGCGCCATCATAAGCGTATTGGTTACCGTCCCAGAGGCCACCAAATTTGAGGTGCCCCCATCCGTCTGCCATTTCAAGAAGGTTCAATGCTGTTGGAACAACTTCATTGTGCCCTTTGTTTTTCAAATACATGTACGGTTCCCATCCATGCTCAAGAACCAATCCATCAGCCGGTGCAGATGAAGAGAGTTTTGCCATCGCATAGAACTCGCCGAGGGCATTGTAAATACGGATAGTATCTCCGTCTTTGATCCCTTTAGCTTCCGCAACCACACGGTTGATTTGTGCTGCAGGAACCCCACGTTGAAGTCGTAACAACGTACGAGAGGTTTTGTAGTTCGAGTGGATAGACCAACGAGCATGTGGAGTCATAAACACGTATGGGTAGTCTTTAGACTGAGGACGAATCCCTTCCATACCAGTATTCGTAGCTGCACCCATTTTGATGTACATCTCATGGTCAACATAGAACGTTTGGCGACCGGAAACTGTCTCTAAACGCTCCATTTTGTAAAGATGATCTTCGTTTGAGTTAAACGGACGGTCAGAATACAATGGAGATGATTTAGCCGCTTTTTCATTGATTAACAAGAATCCGCCCACTTTGTACATTTTCTCCATCGTCCACGGCTCATATTGCTCACATTTCTCTAGCGCTGCTTGCACTGCCATTTTGTCAGTTCCTAGGTACACTTCACCTGCACCTTCTGACTCTTCATCCGTATTGGTGAACTCTTTGTGAAAGATTGTCAAATCATGGAAACCCGGTTTCGCGAATTTAGGATGATCTTTAACTTTTGCTTTAGAGATATTTTCAGAGCGGTTTGCTAGCTCTTCCATTTTCTTAGCCAAGAACGTAAACATTGACCATTCATCCATCGATTCACCAATGTTTTTGATATTAGCAACCGGCTGAGCCAAGTTGGTAAAACGGTGGTAACCCGGAGACGTACGAAGGTCATAAACCTCATAGTGCGATTTTGCCGGAAGCAAGATGTCCGCATATTGTGCCGCTTCAGACATACGATAGTCTACGTATGCATAGAATTTCGTTTTGTTCAAGAACGCTTTACGATATTCAGACCCTTTGTTACGACGAAATTTTGAGTCAGCAACGATGAGAGCACAATCAGGCTGCCACCACGGTTTATTTACATTGCCATGCTTAGAGGCTTGATTCACTTTATCGTTTTCACCCGATTTGAGCATTTCGCCCAATACTGCCATGTACTCTTCTTTAGACATTCCGTTTTGGGCACGCTTAACATCTTCGTCACCGAAGTATTGATCAAACGTTTTCATTCCATCACCAAATACGAACTCACCAACGAAACCTGATCCGAAACGCGCGTTGTATTTACCGCTAAATCCTGACAATGCGCCAAGACCAGAGAGGGTAAACTCATTTTCAGTGTTGATTCCGCCGTATGGACCCATACGCCCTGTCAAACCACAGATAGAAGCAATATTCCAAATCGTCATAACACCGTTAAAATATTTATTTAACGAGAAACCGGTTGTGATTTCTACAACTTTAGGGATCGCGATATCGCGTGCAAGCTGACGCGTCGTATCCGGATGAACACCGGTTACTTCCTGGATCGATTCAGGGCTAAATTTCGCCGCTGATTTTTTGAGCATTTCAAATACCGTTGTCACTTCACGTGTGTGTCCGTGCATGTCAGTAATAGTCCATGAACCCTCAAGCTCTGGTACGATTCCATGATCATCAAGACGAAGTGATTTCTCACTGCTTCCCTCAGTACCAGGCATCAAAGCAACTTTACCGGTTGCTTTGTTCATACAATAGAACTCTTCCATGAATTTGTGATGGTCTTCATCATTTGCCGCATGTTCCATATCAGAACGACGGATCATTTTTTGAGTTTTAGTATCAACCAAGAACGGAAGGTCGGTCAATGTTTTCATAAACTCAGGTTTGTAGAGTTTTTCGTTCAAAATAACGTTGATAACACCCATTGCGAGGATATTATCAGATCCCGCTTTGATCGGAATCCAAAGATCGGATGATTTAGCAGTTGCATTGAACTCAGGGGTAATCGTAATGATTTTTGCACCATTGTATTTCCCCTCCCAAACGAAGTGAGCATCCGGGATACGAGAAACCGATGGATTTCCTCCCCACATTACCGCAGTATCGACGTTGTACATGAAATCCCATGTACAACCGAGGTTACCCTCACCATACGCAATCGCCGCACCTGAGAACATGTCCCCAAGGTAAGATGATGGATAAATACGGATTGCTCCAAGTTGTGTAGAGAAACGTAATGGTGCACCACGGCGACCCTCAGTCAAAAGACCGGTTCCCGCGTGTACCATCAATTTATCCGGCCCACGTTCAGGATCGGTCATACAGTTGAAAATCTCTTGGCATACGCGCTCAGCTGCTTCATCCCAGCTGATACGTTTCCACTTACCTTCACCACGTTCACCAACACGAACCATTGGATAGAGGATACGGTCTTTTTGGTACATCACTTGAGAGTGCTGAACCCCTTTGTTACATCCGCGTGGGTTAAAGTCAGGGATTTTTGCATTGATAACAGGATAGCGAGCTGATTGGTTTTCACGAGTGATAACACCGTTATGCGACCATACTTCCCATGCACAGTTACCTTGGCAGTTTACACAGTGATACGCGAAACCGTGTTCCTCTTTTTTACCATAGGTAAATGAGAACTCATTTCGGTACATATCTTCAGTATAGTTGGTGTTAGGATAATTGCTTTTTCCGTTTTCTACCGACATTACATTTGTTTTTGCGAAGAGTGAGCCTTGTGAGGCCACTAACGCTGCCGTCATCCCTGAAACTTTCAGGAAGTCACGACGTTGATTGTTCATTACTTTTGTCATAGTTTTACCCTTATCGTTTAATCGGAAGGTTCATATCGTTACCCCAAACATCCCAGCTTCCTGTGAAAACTTTGACGTTTTTGTAACCCAATAATTGAAGCGCCGTAATATGTTCCGAACTTCTTCCCGCACCTACGTGACAGTATGCGTAGATCGTTTTGTCCGGTGTAATACCGTAGTTGTCGTATACTTTTTGAAGCTCTGCAGCTGAACGGAATGAAAGTTTTTTATCCGCATCAGAGATTTGGCTCCATTCGATAAACGTAGCTCCTGGAACATGTCCACCGCGTGCAACATTATCCATTTTACGCTCACCTACGATCTCAGCGATCCCGCGAGAATCAATAATTACATATTTGGATTTTTTTCCATTTTTAAGGATATCTTCCATCGCATGTTTTACTTCGTCTTTACCAGCGATAACATTCCATTTGATTTTTTTAGGATCAATTTTATATTTTGCAGGCTTAGTAACCTCATCCCCTTTGACAACCATGAGACGTTTTTCAACAATCGCCATTTTCGCGCTTACTGCATTGGCATCTTGAGCAGCTTTTTTAATTGTCGCTTCTAAAGCAGATTTATCAGCACCCTCTGTTTTGAGTGCATTTTTTGCATCTTTTTCTACTTTTTTAAATGCTTTTAGCTCTTTATTGAGCTCGTCGTACTCTTTTTGAGCCGGATCCGCTGCCATAATCGCCGCACGTCCACCATTGAGTACTTTTACATTTTTATGACCATAACTGTCGAAAAATGAATAAACACCTGTCGCATTCGGGCCTTTGAAGTCATCGTATGCAATTACCAAAGTATCGTTACTGATCCCTTTTTTGCTGATAAGCTGTTCGGCATCATCGACACAGCGATACAACGGCTCACAATGCATACTTCCATCAATTTCTGAATGGTGAAGGTGGTGAGCATACATCTCAACTGAGCCTTTAATATGACCAAGTTTATAAATATCTTCGTTATCACCCGATACGAACATCACTTTTGGATTACCGATTAGCTTGATCGCTTCTTCGGCAGAAATAAGAATAGTGTTATCCTTATATCCCTCGGCTGCCATTAATACCGTAGCTGCCGACAGTGATGCCGCAACACATAGTGTTTTTAGCAATCTGTTCATCCGTGCTCCTTCTTCTATTTGAATCTGCACACATTGGTGCGTTAATTTACGGAATTACCACTCCCATTATAGAGCTGTGACTCTTAATAAACGGTAAATACCTTTTTCTTATACACTTCAAGATTACAATTTGTTACATATTTATCACAAAATGGCGGCAAAAGATGATTGCTCGTTATTTTACGTTTTCTTATACATCGCTCCTTTTTTTACACTTATACACTATAATTAATACTTACATTTTAATCACTTTTTGATAGTATGACATTTATTTTTATCACAATTATAAAGGAACCGATAATGGCTGAAAATGCCCTTGAAATAGCCATAAGCACCTCTGACAACGAAAAACTGATCGAACTTCTCGAAGATAAAACACTTCCGATTGAAGAGGTACAAACCATTTACAATGCTTTTAAAGCTGATAAATTGATCGTAGGACAGGTAGCGATGAATCTTTCATTACGAACTTCTGTCTACGAACGCGACAAAGAGTACAGCCCTATTATGGTTGCTTTACTCATCGATATTGCCAGCAATCCAGTTGATATGGGAGCACGTTGGGCGGTTGCTAAAAACCCTCACACACCGCTTGAAGTGCTTCGTCATCTCTCTAGCGATTCGATTAATCTCGTTCGCGCACTTGTAGCCGCAAATCCCTCAACGCCGAGTGATGTTTTAGAAAAATTCTTTAGCGATGAAAAAATCGTACGTGATGGTCTCTCAGGCAACCCGAATACACCTGTGAAATTACTTAAGATTTTATGCGATGATAACGACAAAATGGTCCGTATGCGCCTTGCTGAAAACTGTGCCGCCCCAAAAGAAATCATTTCCTCACTTTTAAGTGATAATGATCCTGATGTGGTTAAAGCAGCTCAAGCAAATTTGGGAGAAAGAGGATGAAAAAACGTCATTTTGAAGAACGTAGTCAATTTATTACTTTGGAAAATCATTTTTTAAATACTTTTTTCTCAGGGCTCTACCTTAGTGCAGCCGACTTTATCACCATTGCAAAAGCAAATGGTTTAGTACTTCAAATGCATTCACGTGAAATGCTAATCAAAGACCTCCTCAATCAATCTCATAAATTAGGAACCCTAAGCGGTGTAATCGCTTCCTTGAATTCCCTTATCGATGACCGCATCAGCACCTGTCATCGCCTCAGTCTTGAGTACCCTGCTGCACGTGTTCCGTTGGCGAAGTTAGCGCAAAAATCAAATGGGACTAAAGCACTTTTAGCCCGCGAAGCGAGAGGAAATCCTTATGAACACTAAAGAGCTTCAAGAGGCACTCACAAACCTCCCTTATCCAGGACTAAGCCGTACACTCGGTGATCTAAAACTCCTCTCAGAGGTAAAAGTAAGTGATAATAACGCTAAGATAGAACTGCTTACCGTAAGTGATGATTCATATCTCACTGTTAAATCGGCGATTGAATCCGCTTTTGCGCCTCAATTTACCACTTTAGATATCACAAAAAAAGGACAAGTTCAAAAAGATACAAACTACGGTAATAGCTCTAATCCCAACAACCGTGCACCTTATGCCGCAAACGTTATCGCCGTAACGAGCGGTAAAGGGGGAGTGGGGAAAAGTACCGTAAGTGTCAACCTCGCTATCGCCCTTGCGCAACGTGGCTATCGAGTCGGAATTTTGGATGCCGATGTTTATGGTCCCAATGTTCCACGTCTAACCAACACCGATTTAGAAAAAATCCGATGGAGTGATGATAATAAAATTATTCCGAGTGAAAACTACGGGATCAAAATCATGAGTGTCGCACTGACCACTCCAACCTCTGATACGCCTCTTGTGTGGCGCTCATCCGTTGCCGTATCTGCACTTATCCAGTTTCTCGAAGATGTAGAATGGGGAGAACTTGATTTTATGGTTATCGACATGCCTCCCGGAACCGGCGATATACAACTCACCATGGCACAAGAGCTCCCCATCACAGCAGGTGTGATCGTAACCACTCCGCAACTTGTAGCAAGTGATGACGTCAGTCGTGCGATCCGAATGTTTCAAGATATCCATGTCCCTATGGCAGGATTAGTGGAAAATATGAGTTATTTCATCGCACCGGATACCGGAACACGTTATGATATTTTTGGAAGCGGTGGAGGCGAACGGTTGGCGAGCCGTTATAACATTCCGTTACTAGGTCAGATACCCTTAAATATGGATATTCGTGAGGGGTCTGATAACGGTGAACCACCCGTTGTTTTAGGTAGTGATGAATTAAAAAGTTATTATCGAGAGATAGTAGAAAATATGCTAAAAGCGGTGAAGTTTAAAATTTAGTTCTTCGTCACCCTGAACTTGATTCAGGGTCTAAGAAGATGCCGAATCAAGTTCGGCATGACGCTCATTTACTTGAAAATCTTTTTCAAATCTACTTCAATGGCACCCGGTACGGTTGCAATCGTCATAAATTCAGACATTGTCAACAACGGGTAGCTAATAGCGATAAAATATTTTGCACTCAATGCTTTTGCCTGTCCGCCTTCAATCAACACTGCCCATGGAAGTAATTGTCCGTTTTGAGTACCGATTTTTTTAACAAATCCGTTTGTACGACGTTCCAATGAAACAAATGCGACATAGCGATCATCTGAGAGCTTAACGACTGCAGTAGTTCCTTTTGCTTTTTGTGCTTTTGCAACCAAATCAGCTGTTGATCCTTCACCGACAATACCCATATCTTCATAATAAGGCATTCCCACCATGAAATGATATCCTGCTAATCCGGCAAACTCCCATTTATCAGTTGAGTCTTTTAAAGGACCGAATGCTTTTTCAAGAGATCCCAATACTGCAGATGCTGTTGCGTGAGAATACTCTTTTTGCATAAACGCTTTTCCAAAATAAACCGGATTGGCAATACTAATTTGTTTACGCTCATCATCAACCAAAATTCGCCCTACCGCCGCAAGACCACGTGTCGGTTTATTTGCCGCTGATTTCATCGCCGCATTGGTATAAAGAACTGACGTACCTGAATCGGTTGGGTATGTTCCAACTACGTCAAAACCGTTAGCCGAAAGCTTTGCTTTTGCTTCATCTACACTTGCGTATGAGGCGATTTTATACGTTGCTACAACTTTTTCAATCTTTACTCCCGCTTCCGCTTCAGGAGCCGTTCCGGCACATCCGCAAAACCCGATTACAAGCGCACTCATGATTAGTGTATAGAATTTTTTCATAGCTCTTTAGCTCCCAATTCTGTCATAATTTTTACGATCTCTTTATCCAAGGCAATGATTGAATCGTTCATTTTTTGATCTTTAATCCCCATAACCGCAGTCCATGTTGCGAGACGCGGCATACCGATCATTACTTTATTCGACCCTTTTTCGATGTACATATACATCGAGCACGGTGCCAATGCTCCTGCATCCGGACGCCCTTGATTA
Source organism: Sulfuricurvum sp. (assembly GCF_028688295.1). Taxonomy (GTDB): domain Bacteria; phylum Campylobacterota; class Campylobacteria; order Campylobacterales; family Sulfurimonadaceae; genus Sulfuricurvum. The sequence continues at coordinate 918 of NZ_JAQTYM010000042.1, read as the reverse complement.
AAGATCCCCTCAGAGAATTTGAAATGACAAAGAGAGTAAACCCAGTACGCATCAAAACGACCAAATTCGATGTTCGCATCGGTCATAGAACCTTTGATATCCTTGTATCCTGCAATGATGTATTGGTTTGCTTCGAATGCCTCTTCAAATTTCCCTTGGAAATCCGAGATAAAGCCATCCAAGCTAGCTCCTCGTTCAAATGGAAGCTCAAATGTCATCATCGGTTTTGCCGGAAGGGCACTGTATTCTACGATTTGAACTTTGCTTCCGATCTCTTTTTCGATCATTTTATCAAGTTCAGGGAAAGTTGCAATGAATTTTGCACGTACACCCGCATCTTTAACCCCAGTGATATCAAGCATCGTTTCAGGAGTGATGTGACCGACGTAGGTTTTATCTTCCGCTTGTTTTTTCCATACATGGAGATTAAACGGACTAAATCCGCCCAAACTTGGCTCTTTCAAAAGAAGAGGACCGACAGCTGTATCTTTCATGACCGAAAAAAATCCGAGATTATCAAGATTTGTCCCGCCGTATTTAGTTTTATACGCATCGTTAATACGCTCATGCGGATCGGACAATACAAATCCGATCGTCGTGATTTTATTATTGACCATATCCATATATGCTTTTTCTTTATCGCCTTCACCGATATAGAATTTTGCCCCTTGGGCTCCAAATGCCATTGAAGCGGCCAGTGAAAGTGCGGCTGCACCCATTAATAGTCTATTAAACATATGATTCTCCTCTAAGTAATCGCTTTTGAGCCGTGTGCCCTTTTTTGTCAAGGGTATATTTTATCACAAAGACATCAAATAAACGATAATAACAGCACAAGATTTTTGAACTCTTATTATCGCTGGGAAAAGTGAATGGATTGTGAACCTCTCCCGAGGGGAGAGAAAGATAATTTCCTAG
>NZ_JAQTYM010000041.1 GCF_028688295.1 Sulfuricurvum sp. | reverse complement strand
CCTTGTCGGTCTTTGGTGATTTCGAGAGTACCTTCAATCGTTATTATTTCCATACCGTTTTTAATTTGGAGTTCACCGATAGTGAATCCGTCCGTATCGTTTTCATACGCCATAAAAGGTTGCTGCATGGTCTTCCTCTCTTATGGATGTTTAATTAGCGCAATGATAACACACCTCTAAGGCTCAGAAACGATTTATTGCAACACAGAGTTGTTTATTATTCGTTCATCGCTCTGAGGACGCTAAAAAACGATCACGAGAGGATACATTGGAAGCTTCAAGGGTTGTTTGTGCTCTATAGGTCACCGCTATAGCGATTTTGCAAAGCTCAGCTCTTTGGGGGTTGGTTTGGGACACAGCAATCGTTTATTCCCAAAATAGACCCCGCGATAATGGCTGGGCTGAGACGGTATTTATGGCCGTATTCGATATCGGAGTGTTTTTCCTCTGCTATGGCTTGGGCATCGTCTTCACTGCATCCAGCGAGTTCGCACAGTGTTTCAATCACTTCCTCTCGAAATTCATCGATTGTAGCCATTGCCCCCTCCCCTACTCTATGCATCCAAATGCGAGGTTGGTGATGTGGTATTCTTTGTAAGATTTACTGCGTCTGCCAAACAGCTTTTTGAGTAATCGTATCATGCGTAACGTTCTAGCAAAGGGTGTTCCCTCTCTTCAAGGAGGACATGATCGTAGATAAAGGCGATACTCTCTTTCATAACCGTTGAGACTCTCATGGAAGTTGTAAAACCCCCTCTTTATTCAAATTCTGCAATCATTTTTTTAATAGCATCATTCAACTTCACTAGCTTGGCTTCATTCATGCCAGCGATATTAATATCAATTTTGATTTTATCTTTTGTCTGTTTGGCTTTAAAAATTGGTAAAGCAGCTGTGTCCTTACCTTTACTCAAATATTTTGTTTTTAAAACACTTTCAGCATCATCTCTACCTAAAGACTTTATTTCTTCATAGGCTGATTTAATTTTATCTGGAGCCACTTTATTTAAAATAGACAGAATATAAACGATATTGTAATTATCTTCTTTGACCATTTTTATAATATTTGATGGTAATTTCAAAATACCCATTATTTTTGAAACATGCCCCTTTGACAATCCTATATGTTCTGCTAACTTATTTTGGCTTTCCACAACACCTTCATCAAGTAGATGTTGCATAGAAATTGCAAATTCAATAGGATTTAAATCTACGCGAACAGCATTTTCTGCTATTGCAAAAACAGCCATATCTTGTCTTGAAACATCGTTTTTCAGCATACAAGGTATTTTTTCTTTTCCTAATATTTTAAATGCTTCTGCACGCCTATGTCCTGCCAAAATCGTATATTTGCCATTCTGATTAGATGTAACCAAAATTGGTTGCAAAAGTCCATTTTTTTCGATGGACTGAACCAATTCAGAGAGTTCATTTGAATCCATTTCTATACGAGGTTGAAACGGGTTATGATCCAATTTAGAAATTTCTATATCAGCGTGTGTTTCTGATCCATCAATAGTGATTTGCTTAGGTACCATTTTCACAAGTGGTGCAGATTCCGCTATCGTTTGGGATAGTTCTGCTGTTATTCTATTACGCTTTGCCATTTATCAGCCCTGCTTTCGTTTCAATTTCTTTAATAAGCATTTTCACCTCGGCGGTAGCTTTACTATTTTTATCCAATTCTGCAACACTAAAACCATATCCAATTGAATGCTTGAAATCCGATCGAAACCTTATTACAGTTTCCATCAAATTAAAATATTTTGTCTCTCTAATAAATTCTTCTATGTCATCAAATGATTTAGCTTTTGGATCAATTTTATTTAAAAGGACATTCACTTTTACAGTTTCGCCCTCCCCTTTTAACGCTGAAAGTTCCGCTAAAATATTTTTAAATTTTTGAAGTCCAAATATCTCCATATAATCAGATGACACAGGGGTAATAACATAATCGCTTGCTATGATAGCAAGACGGTTTAAGTCTGCATCGTACCCACCAGAATCTATGACCACTAAAGTCTCATCGTCTATTTCATTTATAAAATCACGAAATTGTTCGCCCTCTCGATCCGTAAAACGTGTTATATAAAGCGGTTGTTGTCCATATTGCATTCTGAGTCTATTTGTCATGGTTACAGATTCTTGATTGTCTAGATCTACAAATACAAAGTCTTTAAATCCATACTTTTTATAGTTCAGTCCGAGTTCTATAGCAACATTCCATGCCAATGTTGATTTTCCTGTACCGCCTTTTTGATGAGCCAATGTGATTATGTTTGACCTCATAAATATATGTCCTTTTTTAAGTGTTTCCCGGGGAAACTCATAAAGTTTTCTAAAAAAATATAGCATCTTAGATTTCTCAAAATGATTATACCAATATTTTTTCATATTTTTAGTAGTCACCTAATATTTCATATGATGTTTCTTTACTTATTAATTTATATTTTCAAAAAGTACGTAATCAATTTATGCTTATTCAACTGTTTCCCCGGGAAACACTGAACATATTTCAATGTAGCAATTTTGGATATAATACAATCAAGTGAATATAGGTAAATAGGGGAAATCATGAATGACGAGTTAGAGATCTACAATATTCCATTTGAAAGATCTATATTGTCTTCTATTATTTTTAATCCTAGTGATTTTACATATATATCGAATCAACTTTCACGTGACCATTTTTATCTTGTTGCCCATCAAAATATTTATACTGCTATGATCAATTTAACTGCAATGGATAAACCTATTGATGAAGAATTTTTGAGATCTGAACTAAATCGAATTGGGCAATTTGATGAAAGAATAATGGTTGAAGTTCTAACTGCCAACCCGATAGCTAACATTACTCCTTATATCCAAGAACTTGCAAAATATAAAGATAGAAGAACTCTTTTGGGATTATCAACACAATTTAAAAAAGCTGCCCAAGCAGAAGATCCAATAAATGCGGCCAAAGAATTAATTGTAGCACTTGAAGAGGGAATGAGTATAGATCGACGATTACCACATCCTACAAATCATGAGGAAATTGAAGAAAAAGAAGTTGAATTCATTCTAAAAGATTGGCTTCCTATTCCTCGAAACACTGTTTCATTAGTTACTGCACCTGGGGGATCTGGAAAAACTTGGACCGTATTACAAATTGCCGCACGTTTTTGTATTCAAAATAAATCATCTAAGGCATTCTTATGGCTTTCAGAAGATCCAAAGTCTCTTTCAAAATCACGTTTAAATAAAATTTTATCAGGAGTACTTGACAATTCTGTGCCAAATCTTAAAATAGATATTGCAGATGACGCAACTCCACATTTACTAAATATCATTGGAAATAAAGTAACAACGGATCCTATTTGGCATGATATGAAAAAAGTTTTTGACCCTTACGATTTAATTATTCTTGATCCACTTATTGCTTTTTTTGGAGGTGATGAAAATAATAATGGACATGCTCGATTTTTCATGCAGCTATTTACTGAATATGCAGGAAAAAACGAGAAAACTATTATCTTTATTCATCATTCAACAAAAGGAACTGCTGGCTCTCGTGGAGCAGGGGCTATAGTTGATGCAGCACGCCTTCATTATGAAGTTGATCGCATAAGAAACAAAGAGAAAGAGATAGATGAATCAAAATTACATATGCGACTTGTTCGTCTAGCAAAAGATAATTATAATGCTGGTGCAATTTTAAAATCAAGCGAAGTTGAACGACAAATTTTCCCTAATCAAGATAACTCAACTACTCTCGGTCGTTCGGAACGATTCAATTCAGTATTTATTGGAGATTAGATGGCAAAAAGAAAAGATTCCCCGAATCAAAGTAAATTTGAGATTGATATTATTTCAAAAATGGAACGATCTAACGTTTCTGTTTCAGAACTTAGAACCGGACTATGGGCACCCATTGAAAAAGTTTCTTCTACAAGTCTTATTTACAAAAATTTTATTAAAAACAAACGCTCTCGTGCAATTAGTACATCGTGGGGTAAAGTTCTTGTTACAGGTAATATTTTAACGCAAGTTCACAGAGATCTACTAGACTGTATTTTTGCATCTGCTAATAATATCGAAGAATTGGAAGGCGGCAGCGTTGCTGTATTTTTTAATGAAACGGATGTTTTAAAACGATACGGAAATACAGCCGGTTCAAACCATACTTGGCTACGGACAAAGATTCGAGAAATCCGTAATACGTCCATAGAAATGGAAGACCACAGTAAAAAATATTATGCATTTCAAATTCTCGAAGATGATGGTGCAATTCCTGAGACAGGAGAATTTAAAATTGTATTCTCTTCGAAATATAGAAATTACATTGAAGGACAATTGACTATCGGTTATATCGATGAGTTAGATAAGTTGTTAACTATTCAAAGCGCATTACTCAGAGCGATTGTCCGTTTCTTTTGGACACACAAGGATGCTTCAAAGATGGAAATAAAAGCTCTGTTAACAACAGTAGGTTACCCTCAAGACAGCGAAAATGCCATAAGAACTGCTCGTCGTGAAATTGAATCCAATATAGACACATTGGAAAAATTTGGTATTTCTGCACTTGAAGAAGAAGTAACTGAATCTGGACGAAAAAAGATCAAGAAAATTTTATATCGAAAACAAGAAGATGCAAAAATCACTTTTTCTGCTCCTCTTCAGTCTTTACTCTCAAAATAGGGGGAGGGGAGGCACAAAAGCCTCACCCCCCTACTATAGATTTCTATATAATCTATAATACTCTATAGAGGAAAAACTCAAAGCCCGTAAAATAGGGAACTTTATCCATTAAATGACCGACACTATCCATTAAATGACCGACATTTATCCCTAAATCCCATTAAATGACCGACACTATCCATTAAATGACCGACACAGCAATAATAAATACTTATGAAAATACAGGTATTTATGAGAATATGATGAATTTGTGTATGTTAAGAAACTGGTTATGAAGTGAAAAAAGTAATTTTGAATCATTAAATGGCATATATTTCTTTTACAGAGAAGAACTTAGTTAATAATAGTTAGGAAATAACGATCAAAGGCTTTTATTCCATTAAATGACCTACATTTTTGAATTGCTGGCATTATTTGACCTACATAAAAAAAGTTAGTACATTATTTGACCTACGCAAAATACCCTAACAAAGGAAAATAGGTAACTTATAGGTCTGCATTTTTTATGTAAATGGCTATAAAAATAGCGTGAAATGACGTAAATATCGAGAATTCACGTAGTATAAACCAATAAATTTCCCCCATTAAATGACCTACATTATTATCAAATACGGCGTTCATATCTCCGGAACGATTTTTAAGAACTCTGAAAAATTGATTACTCAAGTTGATAATGCACTGAGAGCAGGGGAGGGCACAATGGTACCTAGATGGATGAGAGGGTTTTAGTAGACGTAATTTTAAGTCTCAAGAAGCCATATGCTGCAAATACTCAATCATCTTGAAATACCCGATAAGTATCTCAAACATCATACGCCACATGATCTCAAACCCGACAAATAAAATCATGAACCCCAGAACCAGTCGTGAGGTTGTAATGGGAAATGTGCGCATCAGAGCATCGGCTATTTTGATAACCCATGGTCGTTTAATCCAAAGCAGGGCAGGGATCATCAATGCTCCCAGATAATAGAAGGCTATCAGTACCGGAATCGAGATAAATGTGTCAAAGGTTAGAAAGTTCACTTGGATTTTTTATCCATTAAATCGCATACGCCGCTTTTGCTTATTGCCTCTTTGATCTGCTTACAGTGTTGGTTCTCAATATAGAGATGAAGCCAAGATTCAACCCAATAAGGGATCTCTCGTCCCTCGTTACCCCAGTTGCTAATCGTTCCGCCGGTGGTTCCAAGAATTTCGGCAAACTCTTTCTTGGAGAGACCGGCGGTTTTGAGAAGATCGTTAAAAGCGTATTTGTCCATTTTCTCTCTAATACATAGCTGTTTATAAAATTCTATCTAAATCACCTCAAATGTTTACTAAATGACTTAAAAAGTCTTATTTGTGAATTTAATAAGACTATTACTAATCAAACGTTTATTTCATACAAATACTACTACTTCCGACTACCCACTTTGCAAAATGTCATAAATTTACATATAAGTAATAATAAGTGATTTAATATAATCATATAAGTATATAAAGCGTTGACATTGTTTATATATGAGTATATAATGTCTTAAATAATAAACGTACGTTTATTTTAACTCAAATAAAAAGGAGATTTCATGAGCCATGTATGTTTTAGCGATATCGATCTACTCATTGATGAGGGGAGAAAAGAGATCCTCATCAACCCTAAGGGAGAGCGTTTTTATTTTGTCTCATGTGACGAGCAGCATAAAATTTTCCGTGATGCGATACTTCGGTACGACTCCGTAGAAGAGCGATATGAGATTGAAGGAGAGCAGACCCTCTACACTGAGCATAAAGGGATGGGCTTGGATTATGAAAAGCTTTTGTGTCTTCACCCCCAAGAGCTAATCCATAAAAAAAGCTTTTTCGGATTTACCTGGTACAACGTATGTGGCGTGTTGAAACGTGAAATTCGAAGTGTCTATCTGTGTCAGTACAAAGATTATCGTATCCATGAGCGCTCTGCGGTGATCTCTCATACTTACGAGGAGCGATGAGATGCATCCTGAAATGTTGGTTACCAGTACCGGCGAAGTATGGCTGTTGAGCATATTGCTGCTCATAGGAGCTGGATTTATCCTCTATGGAAGAGGGGCTGAGTTTGTTTTTGTCGGTATGGTGGTGATTGTGGGAGTATTTACTATTGCCTACAGTAACCACACACATTACCTAGGGGAGCGTTTTTTGATGGAGCAGTTTCATGAGGGGAGGGCATTGTCATGCGGTTTATGGAGAGGGGAGAGTGTTAGGGTCGATCGCTTAAGCGGGTGGAAATATGAAGAGGGGACCGGATTTGTGAAAGGGGATGTGATCATTAATGATCCTGGAGTGTGTAGGGTGATTGAAAAACCTTTTCCAGAGCCATCAAGCGTTCCGTATTGGATGGTCTTAGTCACTGTTATGGGAGTGTTGATGATTCTGCGGGCGGTGACGCTGGGTGTTGAGGAGGAAAAAGATGACGCAAGAGCTGAGTAATATCGTTTTTCTAAGTCTTTTTTACTGGGGACTTAGCGTCTTGATGCTACGGATTATCATACATGAACGGCGTCAACGACTTTATCTAATCAGTGTCGGGTATTTAGTTTTAAGTGTGGGAGTGGGGCAGGCCATAGCGATGAAATGGCTATTGGCAGCAAGCTTGCTCTTTATGGTGATCTCTATGTCTCTCACACTGTGGATCCTTTTAAAGCAAAGCCGTCAGTGTATACGGGATCTTAAAACGATGCATGAAGAGGAAAAGCATGCAGAACACTCCCAAAAGGAGGAGACACCCCATGGAAAATAATGTCATATATCTCAGTGATGCATCGTATGACCACCTCACCAAAGAGGTGGGAATAGGGGTAAAAAACCTCTATACGAACCAAAGCCATAGTGTTTTTGTCCACGCTATGAATGTACTTGAGGCAGAAGAGTTCGCTCTGATCGAAGCAATAGAGCATGCTATAGCGCACCATCACCGCAACTGCGTCTTTGTCTATGACAACATGGGGATTGACACGAAAAGTATCGGAGCGTTTTTTTCTCAGATGTTTGATCAAATACAGTTTCTGTGGATGAAACGCGATTATTTGAAGCAGGTGGATAAATTGGCGTGCAACGTTCGACTTAAACACGCAAAAAATGCCAACTGGACGAAACAGATTCTCATCCATGCTTCCCAGATTAGCGATGAAGCGTTAGTGAGTGCATTGATGCCGCTCACACGGGGTGAAACCTATGGATACCTATGCGCCATCAGCGGTACGGCTCCGATGATGAAACCTTATCCCAAAAACATCAAAGAGGTGAATGAGAAGATTATTGCCTTATTGCTCTTTGCCGGTAGCCAAAACCTCCATCGCCTGTTATCTGAGCGATTCAGACATATTCAATGCTATAAGCAAAAACTCTACGACGAACTGCTCAGAGCGAGCGGGTTTGATATGAGCTGGTTTGAGGAAGCCGAAAAAAAGACTTTTAAAGCGCCGATTGCGGCATAAAGGGGAAAAGATGAGTCACTTTGATATGGATATGATGGCATTGATGGGACTGATACTCTTAGTGGGTGGAGTGAGCGTAACGTTTCTCAAAGAGATGATCGTACCGATTGTTGGGCTGTTTTTACTTTTAGTTATGGTCTGGGGAGATGATATTTGCAGTCGTCACGATCGGCTGAATTTTTATGGCAATCACGTTGATAGGGGAGGGGAGATCATCTGTAAAGATGATTCTGCTCATCCGCTTCTCATCTCTACAGCAAAAGGGTGGGAGCACAAAGGGGGCTATCTCTTTAAAGGCAATATAGGGGTCGAAATCCTTGAAGATCAATGTGAAATTCTCCATCAGGATGAACCCCATTGCATCAGTGTGTCAACACAGATCGTTATTGGAACGAGTATGCTGATCGGTATCTTTGGTTGGATGGCTTGGATGTTTCGACAACTGAGTGAGAGACTCGCAAAAACCAAAGCCCGTGAAGAGCGCAAAGAAAAAATACGCAAAGGTGCTGAAGAGATGGCGGAACTCTATAAAACCGATCCGGAGCTTAAAGAGTGGAATGAGTTTGTGGGAGATTATTATGAGACAAGTGAAGAGTACATGAAGAAGGCAGATCATGAGCAAAAGAATATCTAAATTACTGATTTATTGGACACTGCTGGTACTGGTACAAATTTATGGCCTGGCCATCTATCAATACGGACAAAGCTACGGATTCGATGAACAGATCAATCCTACAACTATCATTGCCGCGATATTGACCATTATCGGTTTATTGGGTTTAATCGGGCGATATCTCAACAACAAGGATATGAAACGGGGATATTGTGAGAGCGGTATTGCTCAAGAGCAGATCGATGCGTACCAAAAATCCAGAAATGGAGGTCATTTAATGGAAGATGTATCCAAAGCAAGTGACATTAAAGATGCAATTTCGCAGAAGAACGATTATGAAAACGACCATGATACGAAGCGTTAAGGGGAGGGTGCGCTATTACACCCTTGAATTGATCCCCAATCTTTTTGGAGAGTGGATGGTCGTTCGCACATACGGCTCCATCAAAAAACTCAAACCAACCGGTGTGATTCGCGAGATATATGACAATGCAGAAGCCGCAGCCGAGTCAATGCAGTTATTGATAAGTGCCAAACTCAAAAAGGGATACACAAACCGATGCACATTAAACAATGGATGAGTGCTTTGATCTTTTTTATCCCCGCATTGATTGCTGGGGTAGGGGTGCACAGCATAGAAGAATTTGGGGTGGCAATTTTTTTATTTACAATCGCGTTTACGGCCGCTGCCATTATCTTTTATCCCGAATGTGAGTTTTCCAAAAGGGTATTGGATCTTTTTTAGACAGTCTTTCCCAAAACCAATCTTATCAAAACAATTAAGGAGATACGAAAATGAGTAATACTTGGATGGCGCTAAATATCATAGCACTGCTGGGAGCGATAATCTACGTCATCCGCTATAAGCGGACGCCAAAAAAACAGCACAACCACAAAAATGAGGAGCCGTTTTGCATTTACGAGGGTGAAGAGGACCCTCAGATACGCCATGTTCGCAGAGGTAATTTTATAACCTCCCATACAAAGGATACAGATCGCTGCGGCGAATCATACGACGAGCATCAATGGCGTTTTACGATGCCGCATACAGCGGTTGATCTTCTGATCGAAGCCTTTTCGGGGGATGAAAAAAAAGCGTATCAGATTAAACGTGCCATTGAACTCTCAATCGAGCATTATGCGATTGAGATGGCGGATGATGCGGAGTGTGCAAGGATTATTGAGGAACGACTTGTCAATAACCCATAAAATCGAAGATAAAGAACTATAAGCTATTAACTCTGAGTGATCCGGCAACCTGCTTGGAAAGTTCACTCGGCACTTCATACTCTTTAGCTAACTGTGTAAAACGACTAAAAGCCTCCAGAGAGGTATCAATCATTTCATTAGCATGTTTTGCGCTTATGCTGCACTTCGATGCAAAAGCCAAAAGATCGTTTCGCTCAAATTGATCTCGTTTACCCGAAAGTGAAATTTGATGCTGTGCGGTCCACTTTCCAAGCGGGTCATACGCATAGGTCATATCAAACGCAGGTGAGAGTGACCATACGCCCCGACGATCCATCATAAAGCCGAAATTTTTGGCATGATCGTCTTGATTACGTCCGATGATGTTAAAGATGGCGCGACGAAACAGCTCGTTGAGTTCATTCTGACCCAAGCCCAGTTCTCGACAGGTCATGACCAACTGCTCGTACGAGTAGACACCCACATGATCTCGATCGAAATGTCGCAAGCCTGCCCAGGAAGCATAGTGCTTTTTGCGTACCTTGCCATCAACAATCTCACGATCAAACCGCTCGATCATAAAATGAAAATCATCACTATCGGTGATGTAGGTTGTTGAGGGAATATCGATTCCACATTCTTTGGCTATAACGGAATAGATGTATTCGATTCGAGTCATCCCTTTAGGATCTTTGCGATCTTTATCGCTGTTATCATCCGAATCAAACTTCAAAAGCCAATAGCGTTTATCCTCACCTGCATCCAAGGTACCGTCATAAAATCTCCCTTGTGCGTCTTGAGCTACTAATGCTTTAGATCTTGCCCCTCCGGCGCTCGATCCTACACGGATAAGAGCTAACATCTCTTCATGCGATGCGGTGGATAATTTATGATTAAAATCGCTCTTTTCGCGCAACACCATATTTGCTAGTTCATTAAGATGATGAATGTTGAGGCTTCCTCCATTCATAGCCATGTCATCGTTGCTAGAGGGCTCATATTCGAACGCACCCATGCTTCGTTTGCCGATGTACGCCAAACGATCAAGTGCGGTGATATCGGATGGGGATAACCCATTGTCGGCAAAGAAACGATCGATTAACTTGTTACCGAATTTGTCAGGAAGCGAATCGGCAAATATTCCGGGCAGTCCATGAAAGGTTCGCTGACTGATTGATGGGTATGAGTGTATCATAGGAGGATATTTCATCTCCAAGGGTGAGAGTTGAATCTCTGAGGTTGCAAAATCAGGTGCGTATTCAAACGTCGCTATTTCATTTTGTCCAGGAGCATAACCCAAATAGCCAATGGTCTTTCCCCAAAGTGTTACAGTAATAATCGGTGTAGCCATTATTCATCTCCCCAAGCAAAATTGGAGGGTTTGGATTTCTTTTTAGTGATCCGCTTTTTGAGCGGTTTTTCGATTTGTTGTGCAGGGCTAAATGTTTGGGTTGATTCCAAAAGTGCATTCAGTGCATCGAGTTCACCCAACCCTCTGAGAATTCGGATAAAACTGGTTAGAGATATCGTCCCCTTGTTAGCACGGAAGCGTTTGAGAGTAGCGAGGTTGGTACCGCTTTTTACAACCAGTTCGGCATCGCTGAGTTCTTTTTCACGACGTCTTCGATCGACGCGATGTGCCAGTTCTTTGAGTATCTCTTCATCGCTTAACAGTGAAAAACGCATCAAATCCCTCCCAAAATTGTATATAAAAGTAATTATAGCACTAAAAAGAGCTTTTATAATAAATAAATAGAAATAAAGTATCTAAATAGATTTAAAACATGTGTGGTTTATACTAAAAATAGTATTATATAAAGTAGTAGAGGAATATCAATTTGAGGATTAGGGTGATCTGTATTTTAGTGGGCTTGTTTTTGATGGTACTTATTACAAAATGCAGTAAAATACAATCTTTATACGAAAATAAGATAGCTAAAGTAAAATATGTATTTTTAAAAAGTATATATTTTATTTCTGAATATGGATTAAGCTTGAAGGTAGTCACCGGAACGGAAAAATTATCAACCGTCATCGAAGGAATTCAAAAAACTTTTTCATTGAATTTTATATATTCACAAAACAAAGAATTTAAATTTGTTGATAACATTAGTCCTGAATTTATAACTATTTTAATCAGTAAGCCAATCATTTTTTATGCCAAAAAAGGCAGTTTAAATGGATCACACCATTCTGCTGAATTTATAAATTATTCTACATATATATACTATTCGGAGAATCTAGAGACACTCAGATATTTAAAATCTCTTAGTGAAGATGTTCAAAAAAAAATCGAGATAAAATGGGTAATCATTGACGTAGATGATGATGTCCGAATAAGTTCTTGGTTAGATAGATTGATTTTTCTTGATTTTTGGCAGGAAGAACGAGAAAAAAAAATTACGTCTGGAAATATAGACTATCAAGGAATAGAAGCTGTATTGAAAGATTTAAGTCCCAAGAAATATGGGCAGCTCTTTATGAAAAAATTTATCAAATATGTTACCTATCCCTTATTGCGAATCAAGCCTCCGCAGTTTGAATATGTTTATCCAAAACTTCAATATATTAAAAAGCCTTCAGACATATTAGTGACAGATGACATGAATAATAATGTGTATCGCTATGAATGCTGCATTTGTGGTAAAAAACATTTTGTGGTGATGACTAATTCCAAAAATAAAAAGAAACCAAGCAGTAAAAATATGATTGCGTTTGACGTTGGAAAAAATTGTATTGAATTCAAATGCAATCATGAAGACACAGAATTTAAAGGGAATAGAAGGCCATACTTTAAACCTGATAAAGTTGGAGGCTTCTTTTTAAAAGAAAGTAAAGACTATGACAAGGCATTTTTATACTTATTTGAGCGCTATCAAAAAGCGGATGAGAATATAAATTTTATGCACGAAAATGGCACATTGATATCAAGACCAATCAGTCAATATCTTGAGTCTTAATGCAAAAGAATATCCCAATAGAGATTAGCAAATATTTTGATTATCAAAAAGATGAGCTGCTCGGCAATTTGATATATGCAGCAATTTTTGTATTCCGATCGGCTATTGACAAACATGAGAATCTGATCAATGAAGTATTGAAACTATCCGGTATCGACAGACCCGCCCCTTTATTTATGCGATTATTGGAAGAAATATATTTTGACATAGTTAAACAGCAAAATAAGGGCGTTTTACAGCAGACCATGAAGCATGCTCCAAATGTAATACAACACAGTCCATTGACATGGGCTTATTATGCTTTATATTGGTATTGGCCACAAAATGCTTCATTTGAAGAGATGAAATATAAGATGCCGGAAAATCTGGCAAAAATATTGTTTCAGTTTCATTTCGATCAATTGACATACAGACAAAAGGAATCAGTAGAATCTGCTGATAAAAGGGACGATAAATTTTATCATGACGTTGCCCGTGGCGTTACACGGGGAGTTGAATTGTTATCGGGGATATATATTAAAAAAGAGACATTGATCAACAAAGACGATAAAGAATACCTTGAAGAGGTCTATTTTAATAAAAATGATAACGATTGGCTTTTTAATTTTTATAATGTTCTTGAAAATGATCTGATTGAGGCCAATTCCTTTAGAATCCAAGATGGAGGCACATCTTCATTTTACATCAGCTATGACAGCATTTCCCATAACATTGGCGAATGGCACTTTAGAACGAGCCGAAAAACACAAGCCGGAAAAACGAGGCAGAAAGGGGTTAATAATAACCTTCGCCATTATATGTCGAGTTACCGTGAAAATCACGAAAAAATGCGCGGACTAATCTACAAAGACAAACCTTCTCAAGGATATGGCGGAAAGAGATCCAAAAAAATATCACAATATACTGTTGTAGAACCATTTAACAGATCTTTATCGATAAATCTAAGTATTCCGGTTGAACCTTCAACGCGTGAAGAAGCCATAGAACAAAAAAACAATGAAACCAAACGAACAAGAGCTTATCCTGACCCTATATTAGGAGAGCGGGATACGATCCCTAACGCTGCACAGCAGCGCAACAGAAATAAAGCATTTTCTGCGAAGATTACCAAGCGCTCACTATTGCTAAAGAGTGACTACGAAGTGCCTCCAAAAAAGCATTTGAAAGAGTTTATCAAACATGTTTTTGGCAATAAAATGGATGACGCATTTAACAGGGAAGATTTTTTCAGGTCCGTATTTTTGACTTCCCTTATTACTGGTTATGATTATCATAGAACGGTGACAGGTGTTTTTTTGCAAAACAACAATATCGCTAAATATGATCATAAAACGAACGAAATCGAAGTCATGATCGATCCTAAGCTCTTTTCGAAAGAAACAGATTCAAAATTATTAGTTAATGGGAAAAAGCAAATTTTCTATAGGCTTCCGCATCTGTATCGTATGTTTTGGTCAAGACAAAAAAGTCAGATACTTGCTTTAGATGAAGAAGAAATTACACAACTGACAAGTCAGAAATGGGCAAATGAATATATCGGTTTTATGGTATCGCTTCAAAAGACATTCCCTAAAAAAATAAAAATCAATTTCAAACATATCTGGAGAATCATTGCGACATATAGACGAGAACAATCCATTGAAGATATGAGTGTATTGTTTTGCGTAGGAAAATATCAAAGCTGCGATGAATCAAGATTGGCCTATGCATCCACGCTCAAAAGATCAGAAACATTTTCAGAGATGATGGAGAAAATGTACATCGATTTGGACTTGCATGAAAGTGTCTGCAAATTACTAGGTATTTCACCAGAATTGTTCAGACCGGCACTCTCAATAACCGTAAAGCCAGAATATGCGGGTACCAGCAGGGTTCTTGAGATTCAAAAATCCATTCAGTTTTTTAACGATATGAATAGGCTTATACGATTGCAAATAAGTCCTGTAGCCGAATTTAATATATATTCGATTGCACTACGTTTTGCACTATCGATCACTTTAGGAACGAGAACGTTTTCCAAATCTGATTCATTTGAATTTATGTCCATGCATACCATCAGGATCAGTGAAAAAGCCGAAACAATCTCTACGGGCACACGTATTATTCCCGTATGTGATATTGCTGAAAACTTGATCGAGCGTTATCGTAAAATAGCACAAGACCTCGGATTTGAAGTGACACAAGTGATGTTTATCGTTGATGAGAAACTTGAACCATACAGCGAAAAAAAAGCACTTCATTTTTTGGACAGTTATGGAGCTCCTGAACATCTTCAGAAGTTTATTACTCATGTACCTTTAAATACTGGCAGACACATAATCACCAAGTATGCGATCGAGCATAATTTCAATAGTTTCTATCTAGAAGCTCTTCTTGGACACTATATAAGCGGTGGAGAACAAGAAGGGATATTTTCAACCATGAATCTGCGTGAATATATCAGTGCAACAAGGGAAATGCTGCAACATATCGCTCAAATCTATGGAGTAGACAAGTTATGAATACAACCGATAGTTTTTCCATAGCATATGACACTTTAAGGTCCAAAATAGCCAAACACCCTTCCATTAGCGGGCAATTTAAAAGCTTGTTGCTTATTGCACTAAAGAATGAACAGGAAACTGTCAAAACAGTTTCTGGCCAATTTAAACTTGATATCCAATTTTTAAAAGTATTCATAGATCTCGCCAATCAGCAATTAAAACCAAAGTCAGATGCGGAACACACCACGTATGACAAAATGCTTTATCGTGAATTTAAGCGTCTTAAGAAATTTGAACTGATCCATAAATCATCAGTATCTTATTTGCCCAGAAATCTTGTATTGGTGTCAATCAATCCAAATCATAATGCACTCCTCTCAAAATCCTATTCAAAATTGGACAAAATTGATAAGGCTATCAATGCTTATGAAACTTATTGTAAAATTGAACGCGAAGATTCGAATATTTTGCAGCAGATATATGGTTATTTGCGGCTGTTTCACATTATACCCTTCACATCCTCGGTCTTAAAAAAAATCTGCTGGAAAGATCTTGTATTTACTCCTTCAGGTAAGGTTGTATTGGTGATTTATGAGGAAAGTTTTTTAGCTTCCGGTGTCGATACAAGAGGTCCTAAGCCTTATAAAACTGTTTTGCTGGATGAATTTGTTTCAGGGCTTTTTGAAAAGGTGCGTTTCCGTATTACCAATACTGGTGAAACGGTTTTTAAAAATATTGATAAATATGAAAATAATGTGAACGTTAACAGGGCTAAATCTTCTATTCAGGATATTAGCATCGGTGAACTTCGGCAGCTTACCAAAATCCGCTATATGTATTTAAGCTCACCATTTGCTTTAACTCTTCGTACTGGAACGGTAACACCTGTGCAGTTGTCGTTAGCAGATATTGATGCGATGTTTCCTGGAGCGGTGTCTCAAGAACTGATGAAAGATGAAATCAAGCGAATCCAGTCTGCCTTGGCAAGACCGGCTCCGCTTGATCCGGACGATGAAATGGACTGGCAGGTCATTACGTTTGATATTTACGAACTGGATGACCTTATTGCGCTATTAAGACATAAAGACAATATGCCTCCAAAAGAGCTTATCGAAAATGCTTTGTTTGAACTGCATAAAGCACTAAAATTCAGTGATTCACCGCATTTGGAAATGATTTATGAATATTTGATTTATCTAATTGATTTGACACAGAAAAGACGCATACGCCTTTCTACGGCCAAGAATTATATTTGGTTGTTGAATAAACATTTATTTGGAATGATTGAAAATTTTTATGCGATAAAAGAGCATGAAGTTTTCAGAATTAGCAATCGGCTTGATAATCGAGAATATAAAAGTACATCAGTAAAGAAGATAAAGGCACAGATCAACCGTTTTTTCAAATATTATTCTAAAAAGGGTATCACGATTGATGTAGCTAGTTCTTTTTATCCAAAATCATTGGTATTTAAAAAAGAAATTGATGGCATCATTGACGAGATCGAGGAAAAATACAAATCCTGGAAACAAATTCAAAAAATTGGGAAGCAACACAAACTGTATCTGAACCAATTGAAGGTAATAGTATTACTTGGATTTTATTGTGGGGTCCGTTTGAAGGAAGTGTCAACATTGCTATTAAAAGACATTTATCTTTACGGAAACAGACTGCATTTGGATATCAACAGTAAAGGAATCAAAAAGACAGGATTCAAATTGAAAACAATCAGTTCAAAAAGAAGGATTGATGTTGATATTGAGAATCCACAGCATTTAAAGATTTTTACTGAATTTTTAGAGATGAGATCAAAGCTGGATAAAAAATCGAATTTTCTTTTTCTTGAACTTTCCGAGTATAACGGTTTTTTGAACAAATCGATCAATGTAAGTTGTTTTGAGTACATAAATGAGATAATTCAATCTGTAACAAAACGCTATTGTACTTATCATTCTCTGCGCCACTCATTTGCAACATACCAATGTCAACGTTTTTTCCCAAATGGAAGTTCTTACCCGTATGAACTTTTAGAACTCTCTGATAAGCTAGGGCACCGAACACCTGATACCACAGTTCAATCTTATGTACATGGAGGAGTCTTATTTTTTGAAGCAATTCAGCATAGTACTTTCGTTAGCTGTTAAAGATATAGAGATCAGTTATTGATCAAAAGAAGGGGCGATTACGAACTATAATCATACTAAATATGGTATGATTATCTTAATAATTCAATCCACTTAAATCAAATCGATTGACTAAAAGGCAATAAAGAGTATGAAACGCTGGATATGGGAGCAAGAAGCTTATCCCCATTTTACCTACGATCTAACCCGACTTGAGCAATTGATGCAGCAGGTGTCGTTAGGGCAGGGGTATCTTATTGCCATGACCCAAACAATGGACAGTGACAACATCGCTCAGCGTCAACTCGAAGCACTGATGAGCGAAGCAATCAGTACCTCTGCGATCGAAGGGGAAATTCTTAACCGTGACAGTGTCAAAGCCTCTGTCGCTCGAAAGCTGGGACTGTCCGGTATCGATGCCTCAAAACGGGATGAGAGTACCGATTATCTCATCGAGATTCTCATCGATGCCAATACCAATTATGATCAGCCTTTAACACTGGAGCGATTGTTTGGATGGCATAACGCTCTTTTTCCACGAGGATACAGTGGGTTATCAAAAATCAATGTTGCAACCTTTAGGGGCGAAGAGCCGATGGAGGTCATCGGCGGAGCGGCAGGCAAAGAGAAGACCTACTATGTAGCACCTCCACGATCCATTCTCGAAAATGAGATGGAAAAATATCTGCAATGGTTCAATACCACGCCGCCCAGTTTAATCAAAGCGTGTATAGCCCATCTGTGGTTTGTCATTATCCATCCGTTCGATGATGGTAACGGGAGAATCGGACGTGCGATTACCGATCTGGTTTTATCCAAGATAGAACGATCGAGCATCTCAAGACTTTATTCGATGTCTAGTGCTATCAATAATGACCGTAACGGATACTATCATGCGTTGGAAAAAACGACGGGATATGTGCATAAAGAATCAAACCATTTGGATATCACCCAGTGGTGTGAATGGTTTCTTACGACCTTGCATATCGCACTCATCGATACGAAAAAGAAGCTGAACTACATTGTTCAAAAAACAGCGTTTTGGGATAAATATCGAGAGTATGGTCTTAATCCACGACAAACCAAAGTGCTCAATAAAATTCTCGACATGGGTGCTGAGAATTTTCAAGGCTCATTGAGTAAAAAGAAATACATGACAATCACCGATACAGCATCGACGACGGCATCTAGAGATATTACTCAGCTTCTTGAAATCGGATGTATTCGACAGATCGAGGGGACCAATGGACGCAATGTACGTTATGAGATCGTTATAGAAAAGTAAACAACCCCATTTTTACTTCGATGTATGTGTTAAAGTACCAAGAATGCGAAAGATTACATCTATCAAGCACATCAATATTTTCAGGAAAACATGCTGTTTTTCTGAAAAAATATTTACATCACAATACGAAACCATGCTATTGACTATCCGAATTCACAATTTATGAGTATCTTGCAAAATGCCATTTTTTTAAGTGGGCTAAATAAAGTATTTTACACTTACGGTTTATTCATAAAGGCAGAAAAAATGAATTATGAAATCAAACAAATCGGCTATGTTAATGGCGATAAACATCTGAAGGGCACTGTCGCTAATATGAAAGTGGGTGAACTGCGATATTACCCTCAAGACAACCCAAATCTCTATCGCACGCAGTCACGAGAACTTTCACCAAAAACAGTGACGCGAATTTTTAAATCGATGTTTCCCGATTACGAGATAGAGGTAAATGAAAGTGATCCCTCTACGATAGACCATATTGTAAAACGCGAGTCACGTCACTATATCATCAATAAGGCCTACATCTGTATCAAAGAAGCAACTCCGGAACATGATGGAACGGTGATCAATCTGCATAACGGGTATGTATTAGTCTTCAAAGAAAATTACATCTCATCGGTTTGTTAAAGTGCTTCAATCTTCTTGATTATTTTTTCCCGATGTTCGGCAAACAACTTTTCGATTGATGAGGTAACTACTTCTTCTTTCGATCCGTATTCCCCAAACCCGATCATGGTATGGATACGCTCTTTAGAGGTTTGATCCAATTCTATGAACTCTTTATCGAACAAGCGTTTGATTTCGAGCAAACTTTCAATCGCCGCACCCATTCTTTCCCGTTCATTGATCGATTTCTCTAAATCAAGTGAATTGGCGATTTTTGACAATTCTTCGAGACTATTGCTCTCTAAAACGACTCTACGATCTATTTTTTCATTACTCATGAGATAAATTCCTTTTAGTATTACTTTACTGCTTTATAGTAGAAGTATAATAGCTATAAATATGGTTATAGTCAATATTAATGACATAATTCAAACTATAAATTTATATATAACATAGATAATACACTTTAGCCATATGGAGCGATTGCTTGCAATGTTGATGCACAATATGGCTTCGTTTTGGTATTAATACTAAGATAATACAATATTATCTTGTA